>JAFOCI010000034.1 GCA_017381365.1 Treponema sp. | reverse complement strand
CCTGATATGTTGTGCCATTTGTCAATGACAAAACAAAATTTAATATAAAAAAGAAAAGGTTTTAGAAATCAAGATTTTCGGCACTAGACCATCCTGATATTCGTGGATTTAGGAGGACACTTTGTTCCACCATTACCGACAGGTCAATGATCCGCCAAAAGTTCTTTCTGTCTATTAAGCGGGAATTCGCAAGGATTTCTCCTTGTTTAGCCCATAGGAGAAACGAAGATAACTCAAATCTGCCTCGTTTCCGCCACCTTTTCTTTATTTCAAAACTTAAAATATGAATAATGAACTAAGCTATTTTTCCGTTCATCATTCCCCAAACAAAACATGCAAGCTCTCTCGCTCCGGCCGCTGAAGAAACGTTGTAATTTTTTCCACGTTCTTCAAGATGCTTCATTTTCGTTCTGATTCGTTTCGTTGCCTTATCTGCATACGCTACGATTTCAGGACTTGCATTCTTTTGCCTTTCAAGAATCCTCTTGGATTTTTGTCCATAAGGATTCGTCCGTTTTATTGCCTTCGCTGACTCACAGAACAAAGCCCTCACGCGCTTATTCCCTGCTTTCGTGAGCGAAAGCATATTTTTAGTCTTTCCGCTGGAATCTTCTCCAGGACAAAGACCAAGATAACTTACGAACTGAGCTGCCGTCGCAAATCTTGAAAAATCATTAATTTCAACCACTGTTTCCACAGCAGTGATTATATCAATTCCAGAAAAACAGATAAGCTTGTCAACTTTGTCCTTTACAATTTCAAGCTCCGCAATTTCTCTGATTTTCATATCCATTAGCTCAATTTTTGCTTTCAGACTGTAAACTTCCGAAAGATACTCATTTAAAGCCTCCTGCATCCATTTTTCTGAAAACTGAACAGTTTTTATCCATTTGAAGAATTTTTCAGTCCAGTAATTTCCGCTTTCAGGATACGATTTCCCGTTTCTCAGCAGGAAAGAAAGAAGTTCCTGCTTTGCTTTTTTAAACATTCTCTTCTTTGCATCTCTTGCTCTTGTATATTCCTTCAGGGCCTCCATTTCTTCACTCGGAAGATGAACCTGACTGTAAGATTTATATGCAAGGATTCTCGCTATTGCCCTTGCATCAATTCTGTCAGTTTTTACCCGCTTCTTTCCATCCGGATTCGACATTGTTGTCGGTGCCATAACTACGCAGCCATAACCAGCCTTTTGTAATCCGCGGCAAAGACCGTAACCTGTTGGACCTGCTTCGTATCCGCAGGCGAACAGGATTTCTTCCTTGTGTTTTTTCTTTATTGCCTCCAGGTATTTTATTACAGCTTTCGTTGTTGCTTTTATTGTCATCTCATCAGAAAGTTCATTTCTGAAAAAGTCAAAGCAGCAAAGTGAATAGGTGTCCTTGTGAACATCAATTCCAACGTACAAAATCTTTTCGTTTCGTGTTATAATTTCCATGTAGTGCCTCCACTTTGTATGAGGTAATGCCCATACTGTTATTTTTATCATTAACATTTTGACGCTAAATCCACGTTTTTACAAACTGGATGGCACTACATATTGTCTTTTTTAGTCTTTTACAACTTTTGTAAGTTCTGCAAGTTTTTTGTAGATTTCTGTGTTATCGTAAAAGCCTTTGAATTCTTCCTGTCCGGCACCAAGAGCGAATACTGGAACTGGAAGACCTGTATGGCTGTTTGATGTCCAGCCCAAGCCTGACTTAGCGTTAAGGATATGTGTGATTGTGATTGTAAGAGGTTCGTAAGTTCCGTAAATGTCGTATTCCATCTGACTGCGATTATTGTCGTTTTTGATTGTCTTTTCGTAAGCTGTCTTAATGCGGCTAAGTTCGTAATCTGTAAGAACCAGACCACCGTTTTTGTTGCTGCCGTCCGCACCTGGCATCTTAAGGCCAAAAAGTTTTTCTACATCTTTCATAACGGCTTCAAAGCTTGTGCCGTTCTTTTTGTAAGCAGAAACATAGTCTGAATCAAACTTTGCATAAGAGATTTTCTGGCTGTCCAATGTGCGGAAGAAAAGATTGTAATCTGTTCCTGCATAACCGATTGTAAGACCGCCTGTTTCGTGGTCAGCTGTTACAAGAATAAGTGTTTCTTTTGGATGCTTATTATAGAAGGAAATAGCTTCTTCTACTGCTTCGCTTAAGGCAAGTGTGTCGGCAATTGAAGAGCGGGCATCGTTTGCATGGCAAGCCCAGTCAACTTTTCCGCCTTCTACCATCATGAAAAAGCCTGTTTTGTTATCAAGAACTTCGATTCCTTTGCGAACATAATCCCGTAAAGCCCATTCGCCTTCTTTTCTGTCGTTGTCGTAGCTCATGGAATCTGAGTCAGCAAGAGTTTCTGCTATTACAAGGGCTTTGTCGCCGTTTTTAAGTGCAGCTGCTGATTTCTGATCAAAGCAAACTTTGTAGCCTGCGTTTTTTGCCAAATCATAGATAGATGTTTTATCTTTGTTTTTGTCCTGTGGATCCATAAGTGCACCACCGGCAAAATATTCAAAGTTTGAAGAAACAAGTTCCTGTCCGATTGGGTAATTTGATTTGCGGCTGGCCTGATGTGCGTAAGTGGCAGCTGGTGTTGCGTGATTCAGGTTTACAGTTGAAATTACACCGATTTTGTATTTTTTCTGGTCGCGGAGCTGTTCTGCAATTGTGCGGTATTTAATTTTTTTTGTGATGTCTACATTGATTGACGAAGAATGTGTCTTGTAGCCTGTAAAAATTGATGTTGCTGTGGAAGCGGAATCTGGGGCGAAGCTTGTGGCGTCGTAAGTGCTTGCAGATCCTGCAACCGGGAACTGGTAAAAGCTGAGGGCTTTCATTTCTGGGGAGTCAGAAGGGTTTTCAGATTTTTTTACTACATCTACGATTCCGGCGGCATCTTTTCCTGTATAATATGCGGCACTCTGAATCTGCGGGTAGCTCATGCCGTCTCCAATAAATACGAATACATATTTTGGAGTTCCTTTTCCTGTTGCAGGGGCTGTGATTTTTGTTTCTGCATTAAGACTTGCAGTTGCAGAAAGACCAATAAGTGCAGATAGAACTGCGCCTGTAAGTTTTGTTTTTTTCATATTGAATTTCTCCTGAAAAAGATTTTTATAGCGTTCTGAGTTAGCGCTACTCAGGGCCAGCAGACGCCCTGAGTAACGGGAATAGTTATGTCCTATTTTTTCAAATCAATGAATGTGCATTTCCAGCTGAGAGGAATTGCAAACTTAGCAAGTTTGTCCGCATCAAAGCTAAGTCGCACACCAGATGTAATGGAGCCTAGTTTTTTTGGCAAAGTATAAGTCACGTTTGGATAGATTTCTGTCTGAGTAGAATCTCTTTCGCCAAGCATAGCGGCAATTTTAGCTTTTGTACCAACAGTTACAGAGTCAGAGATTTTATATGATAAGTTCATTTTAGAAAGGAATGGAATTAAATCATCATTGCCATCTTTGTAATCTTTTGTTTCTCCGTCTTCAATGTATTCATTTCCTAAAGCGGAAATTACATCGGCACTAGCGAAAAGTCCGATTTTTTTGAAGTTATATCCAACGGTTACACTTAAAGCATTTTTTGCAGGTTTTGTGATAAAGTCTGTGTCTGTAGCGTTGTAAATGTAACCGGCATTCAAAATCAGATTTTCTACCGAGTTAAGACCTGCAAATGCTGCGACAGAAAAATTGTCGCCTGTCATATTCTGGAAAGAAGCTCCTGCTGAAAATACATTCTTAATTCCAAAATTTAAACCTGCATCAAAACCTAGCAAATCTATATCAAGGAAAGTATCATCTGCGCCTTTTAATCCGCTGGCAATTGTAAGATTAATATTTTTCTCTTCTCCGAATGTCCATCCGCTGATTGTACCAAAACCGTTCTGCAAAATGCGTGCATATTTTGGATAGTCATCGCTGGCTACCAGATAACCTGCATCTACTGGAACTTTTGTAAAAAAGTCGTTTCCAGCAATAAGCTGAAACTGATCTACCGGCTTAAAACGTCCGTAACCGCGAAAACGAACAGTGCTGTCTTTTCCGTTCAATTTTGTAGCTCCAAATTCTATACGAATACGGCTGTCAAATTTGCTGACACTTGCATCAAGCTGAAGTCTGTCGCTTACACGAGTTTTGTTGCCAAATTCGTTTTCGTAAGAACCTTCTTCATCTTTTTGATTTTCAAAAACAAATAAATCAGAACCACTAATGTTGTCTGAATCTCCGCCAAAAGTGTTTGTAACTTTGATTGACTGAGCGTTTAATGCTCCGCTTAACAACACTCCAGCTAACATAACTGAAACAATTTTTTTCATTTTTTATCCTTGCCGCCTGCATTTAATTTTTTTTATTTTTCTTGCGGCAAGGTCAATTTATTGTCAGTCAATTAAGTTTATTTAAAGAAGTTGTTAAGGATTTGTAAAATAGTGGCACTCGTTGAAACCTTCGGTTGCTACTGGTGTTTTGGTTTGCAAAAATTACGATGTTTTTTTTAATGATTGTCCAGCGTTAACGCAGCCGCTAAACTTAAAGCAAGCGCAAATAAGGCAGGTTAGGGGACACTTCGTTTCAGAGGCCACCGTACAAATGGAAATCCAAAACAATTGGAAACTGTCTGCTGACTTAATTCTGAGATTTTGCAAGCACAGTTCCTGCAATTACCGCTGTTAAAGGCGCAGTCATGGCAAGTCCAAAACTACCTGCGATTGTGTTGATAATTTCTGCTGCTACGATGTTGTTGTTCAGAATGTTGTAAACTGGAGTTCCCTGTGCCATAAAAGTCATAAGTGTTGCAATGCAAGTGCCAGAATATGCAAGAAGTAAAGTTGTTGTCATTGTGCCCATGGCGGCACGGGCAACTGTAAGCCCTGATTTTATGGCTTCTTTTCTGGAAATACCGGGACAGTTCCGCACAACTTCAGAAACTGCCGAAGTAATGTCCACGCTTAAATCCATTACAGAGCCACTGGCGCCAACACAAACAGAAGCCATAAAAATTTGTGTTAAATTTAAATCCTGAAATCCTGAATACAAAAGGGCTTCTGAATTGGCCATGACTGCACCGTGAATATGGAATGAGCTGGTACAAATTATAGAAAGCACCATGGCAAAAACAATTCCAGACATGGCGCCGCAAAAAGAAGACAGTAGTTTTTTGTCAAAACCGTAAACCAGCGCCAGAATAACAAAAGTCATAATTGCAACTGCGGCAAGTCCCACAAAAATTGGATTGTGGCCTTTAAGAAAAAGGGGAACAAGAATTTTCCACAGAACCAGAATCGTAATTGCAAACGAAAAAACTGAGCGTAATCCCACGCCACGGGCAAAAACCACAAGAAAAACCGCAAAAGCCAGCGCTAAAAGCAGTTCGCCGTCCAGCCGGTAATAATCAATCAGATTTACGGAAATTATTTCACCGTCATAATGATGAACAACTGCCTGTGCTTTGTCTCCGGGGCGAAAAAGCTTATCCTGGGAAAGGGAACCGCCAAGCATGTTCCAGCCTTCTGCAGTCTGCATTTTGAATTTGCCGCTTAAAAAACGCACTGTGCAAACCTGCTGGCCGGTTCGGATAAGCCCTGTGTTTATCAGACTGGAATTGTCCACCGCTTCAACCAGCACCTTACATTTTTCTGCGTCCTTGAACTGCTGGGCGTCTTCAAAACCGGTAGGAAGAGCGAGTAGGGCGGCAATAATCGCAAAGAAAATTAAAATGAAAACCACATTCTTTTTTGATTTTGAAATCATTTGTAAATCCCAAAATATCACTCAATTTGCAAAACTTTATATTTCTGACGGAAAATCTGCGTTGCAACAGCAATATTTATATTCCTTACAGTTCTAAATTCCAAGACAAATTCCAAGAGTCTTTGCCTGCTGCACCAGCTGATCATCAGAAGATATTTTTTTAAGCTTTCCTGCAACTTCATTTAATGGAACTGGTACGATTTTGCCGTTGGTAATGCCTGCCATTACACCAAATTTTTTTTCAAGGATGTAACAGGCAGCTGCAGTACCTACCCGGCTTGCAAGAACTTTATCGTAGGCGCAAGGTTCGCCACCACGCTGACAATGTCCAATTATCTGGACTCTTATTTCTTTTTCTGGCATTGCTGCCTGCAGCTCAGAAGCAACTCTGTATGCAGCAGAAGGAAATCCTGTTTGTGAAAGTTTAAGTTTCCGTTCTTTTTTAGAAAGTTCTGCAAGTTCTGAAGAATAAGCTCCTTCAGCAACTGCAATGATTGCGTATTTCTTTCCATTTGCCTCGTTAGACTTTAATCTTTCCGTTATTTTTTCAATGTTATACGGAATTTCAGGCAAAAGAATTACATCTGCGCCGCTGGCAATACCTGCGTGCAGTGTAAGCCACCCTGTTTTGTGTCCCATAACTTCAACAATAAAGATGCGCGAATGACTTTTTGCAGTAGACTGAATGTATCGGATGATTTTGGTAGCGATTCCAACTGCTGTCTGAAAACCAAAAGACATATCTGTTCCATAAATATCGTTATCGATTGTTTTTGGGAGAGTTACAACATTCAGGCCCTTTTCTGAAAGAAGATTAGCAGTTTTATGAGTTCCGTTTCCTCCCAGGATTACAAGACAGTCCAGTTTTAAATCCTTGTAAGTTTCAATCATAGACTGAACTTTATCTATGCCTTCGGAAGTAATCTCTGTAATATGCTTAAAAGGCTCCCGTGAAGAACCTAAAATAGTTCCGCCTTCATCAAGAATTGTTTCAAAATCTTCCTGAAAAAGTTGACGATATTTTTTGTATATAAGACCTTTGAATCCGTCTTCAAAACCAAAAATCTTTATATTCTGTGTTTTTTCAAAAAGAGAAAGCACAACACCTCTCATTGCAGCGTTCAAAGCCTGGCAGTCTCCGCCGCTTGTTAAAATTCCTACATTAAGCATTTATAAACCTCTTCAAAAAAGTATTCCTGACTGTTTACAGGATTTTCATTTATTTTTCTGAATTCATATTTACCTGAAGATTTCAGTTCCCTGCCTTTTGCATCGTCAATAATGCAGGTATCAAAAATATGTTTGATTTTTGAACGAGCTTCTTCATCGTAAATTGGAACTGCAACTTCAACACGACGGATAGTATTGCGGGTCATAAAGTCGGCGCTGGAAATATAAATCTTTTCATCATTTCCCTGACCAAATCTGTATATTCTGGAATGTTCAAGATAACGACCAACAATGCTTACAACAGAAATGTTTTCCGTAAAGCCTTCAATTCCTGGTATAAGACAGCAGATGCCTCTGATAATCAGCTGAATTTTTACTCCCCACTGACTAGCTTCTATCAGTTTGTCGATAATATCTTTGTCTGTAAGCGAATTGATTTTTATGCCCACATATCCGGACCCACCGTTTTTAACTTTCTGAATTTCATCGTCAATGAATTTAAGAATCTTATTCTGAAGACAATTTGGCGCAACAAGCAAATGTTCAGTTTCTGCAACTGTTTCGCCTTTCATTAAAGCCAGAAAAACTTTTGCAACTTCAGAACCAATATTCTGATTTGCAGTCATCAGCGAAAGGTCTGTGTAAAGCTCAGAAGTTTTTTCATTGTAGTTTCCAGTTCCAATCTGAGTGATGTAGGAAAATCCGTTTTTTGTTTTTTTAGTAATAAGGCATAGCTTTGAATGAACTTTAAAGCTGCCAAGCCCATACACAATCTGACAGCCTGCATCTTCCAGCAGTCTGGACATTTCAATATTGTTGGATTCATCAAAACGGGCTCGAAGTTCTACAACAACAACAACTTCTTTGCCGTTTTCCGCAGCTTCTACAAGAGCTTCGATAATTTTGCTTTTGTATGCTACTCGGTACAAAGTCATTTTTATGGAAACAACATTTTTATCATAGGCCGCTTCATGAAGCATTTCCAGAAAAGCCTTCATGCTGTGAAAAGGATACGCAACAAGCTTGTCTTTTTCTTCAATCTGAGGAATCAGTTTTTTGCGCATATCAAAACACTGGGGATTTCTTGGAAGTCTTCTCTTGTAAAAAAGATGAATGTCAGGATTTTCTTTTTTAAGCCACTTCTGTAAAAGAAAAACAAAAGACAAGTCCAAAGGGGTTCCCACATTGATTATGTGTTCATTTTCTATTCCAACCAGTTTAGCCAGCTGTTTTTTTGTACTGTCATTTATGGGACGGCTTAATTCCATTCTTACTGCGCTGAGCCTGCGCCGTTTTTTAATAAGATGTTCCATGTAATTTCTGTAATCATCTTCTTCATCATCAAGATCAACGGAATCCAGATCCGCATTTCTTGTAATTCTGATAATCGATTTTTCTTTTACAGTATAATTTTCATAAAGCTTAGAAATAAAATGAAGAATCAATTCTTCGCAAAGCATAAAAGTTCCTTTGCGGCCAGGAATTTCAATCAGCCGGCTAAAGACTGGCGAAGAACATGGCACAATTCCCATTTTTGTTTTTCCCATTCTGCTTAAAAGGTGAACAACACCATAAAGCTTCTTGTTATCAAGGAACGGAAATGGCTGCTGTTTTCCCACAATCATTGGCGAAAGGAATGGAGCAATGTTACTGTCAAAATATTCTTCAACAAGATGAGCTTCTATTGCAGACAATTTATTAAAATTAATGATTCTTATTCCTTTTGGTTCAAGTTCGCCCATAAGCTGTTCGTAAATAAAGGATTTTTTTTCTTCCAGAATTTTTACGCGTTCAAGGATTTTTTCCACCTGCTGAGAGCAGTTCATTCCTGTTTTATTGTCAATAAAATCATTTTCATTTTCGTGAATCATTAAAGTGCCAACCCGCACCATAAAAAAATCATCCAGATTTGACTGAAAGATAGATGCAAATGTCAAACGTTCTGCCAAAGGTACATCAGGATTTCCAGCTTCATCAAGGCAGCGTTCATTAAAAGAGAGCCAGCTAAGCTCCCGGTTCATGTAGCAGCTGTTCAAAGTATCAATTATTCCCATTTTTAATTCCCCGTTTTTTACCAAAAGTTCCTGAAAAATCTCTCTTTTTAAAATGCTGTCTGAAATATTTATTACACAATTGCCAGTTCGGTTGATTTTGTGGAGCAAACTGTTATATGAAAAAGAGCAAAATAATTATAATTGCAGGATTCATGCCTGGATTTTACAAATATAAATAAAAAGATTCGGTTTAGATTCTGTAAAATCCAGGTAAAGTTGAATGCTGCAGAAAGCATAAACTTTTGAGAATGTTTAGTTCCTTTGCAAACCCAACATATAAAATCAGCTGAGCCTTTCCCCAGTCAGCGCAAAAATCACCCATTCCGCAATATTTGTGGCGTGATCTCCGATTCGTTCAATGTATTTTGCAATCAACAGATAATCCAGAATTGTTTCGCCTTCATTTGTTTCACGGATTTTCTGCACCAGATCAGCTTTGATTGTATGATACAAACCGTCAATTACGTCATCGTGGGCAATTACGTTTTTTGCCATGTTGTAATCTTTTTCAATGTAGGACTGAACCGCATCGTGAAGCATTCTTATAATCTCTGAAGAAAGCTCAACGATTTCGCTCATTTTACCATATTTGCAGTCAGGAACATTAAGAACAAGGTCTGCAACATCTACTGCATGGTCACCAATTCGTTCCATATCAGTAATCATTTTCAGAGCCGCCGTAATAAGCCGCAAATCAGTAGCCATTGGCTGCTGCTGGAGCAAAAGTTTCAGACACTGAGCTTCAATATCCCGTTCCATATCGTTTATGGTTTCGTCGTTATGAGCAACCTGCTCTGCAGCCTGAATATCGCGCCCCATTAACGCCAGCATGGAACTTTCAATGGCAATTTCAATCATTTTTCCCATGTTGATGATTGAAATATTCAGTTTTTTTAATTCTTCTTCGTATTTTTCACGCATATTTTTCTCCAAGATGGGGGAAGTCTCCCCCTCGCTCCAACCGCGCTAGTTTCGACAAGCTCAACCACCGCGTTTTCCGCTACCCCCTCTCCTAGGGGCAAAGCCCCTAAAACTCGATAGTGAGCGCAAGCGAACGAACAACGCCCGGCTCACCCGAACCGGCCAGTTATATAATCTTCCGTCTTCTTCATTTTTGGCTTGCTGAACATTTGTTCTGTGTCGCCAGATTCAATAATTTCTCCAAGTAAAAAGAACACAGTCTTATCGCTGATTCTTACCGCCTGCTGCATATTGTGAGTAACAATCACGATGGTGTACTTTTCCTTAAGCTGCATTACGCAGTCCTCAATCTTTGAAGTAGAAATCGGGTCCAGGGCGGAAGTTGGCTCGTCCATCAAAAGCACGTCCGGCTGTACCGCCAATGCACGGGCAATACAAAGCCGCTGCTGCTGGCCGCCACTTAATTCCAGTGCGGATTTTTTAAGATTATCTTTAAACTCATCCCAGATAGCCGCATTGCGCAGGGAAGTTTCCACAATTTCATCCAGTTCAGAACGTTTTTTGATTCCGTGAGTACGAGGTCCGTAAGCAATGTTATCGTAAATGCTCATTGGAAAAGGGTTAGGTTTTTGAAAAACCATGCCTACATTTTTGCGGAGCAGGTTTACATCTGTGGATTTAGAAAGGATGTTCACAGTACCAGAAAAATTTTCGGGGGCGTTGCGGGGGTGTCCACCGCTAGAGAGGATAGGACGCAACGAAGTGCGGCCGTAAGGGGAGACTTCCCCTCCTTTAATTAAAATTTCCCCGGTAATTCTGCAGCCTTCAACCATGTCGTTCATACGATTGATAGACTTAAGCAATGTAGATTTGCCACATCCAGAAGGTCCAATAAACGCCGTAATCTGATGTTCAGGAATTTCAAGATTTATATTTTTAAGGGCATGAAAGTCGCCGTAATATAAGTCCAGGTTTTTAATTTCAATTTTGTTCATTTGTTACCTCTGTAATTTTTTTGCAGCCAGACTTGCCAGAACATTAATACCCACAACCATAACCAGCAAAACTACTGCTGTGGCAAAAGCCTGCCCGGTATGCAAACCTTCAGAACTCAAAACATACATATGAATTGCAAGAGTTCGACCTGAGCCAAAAAGGTTAGCTGGTACTTGAGCAACTGTTCCTGCTGTATAAATCAATGCTGCCGTTTCACCAACAACACGGCCTGTAGCCAGAATGATACCGCTTAAAATACCAGGAACTGCACTTGGCAGCACAACAGTAAACACCGTGCGCAGCTTCCCGGCACCCAAACCAAAACAACCTTCCCGGAATGAATCAGGCACCGCCAGCAAACTTTCTTCCGTTGTCCGCATAATCGTTGGTAAAATCATAATCCCAACTGTAGCTGCGCCAGCCATCAGGGAATAACCCCACTTTAAAAATCCTACAAAAAGCAGCATTCCAAAAAGACCATATATAATAGAAGGTATGCCCGTTAAAGTTTCAGTCGTCATACGAACCACCTTCACAAAACGATTTCCCCTCTTAGCGTATTCCACAAGATAAATTGCCGAGCCAATCCCCAGCGGTGCCGCAATCGCCAGCGCCAGCAGCGTCATCACCAGAGTATTCACCAGCGCCGGCACTACAGAACAATTTTCCGAAGTATACTGCCACCTGAACAGCTCGCCACGTAAAAAAGGCAATCCCTTTACCAGAATATAGCTCATCATAAACAGCAGAACCGCCATCGTTAGCCCAGCACAAAGAAATACCGCATATTTTACAAAGGGGGCGCCTGCCCCTGGTTTCAGCCAGCTGCGCTGTCTTTCACTACCCCCTCTAGCGGGCTCAAACGCCGCCCGCAACGCCTGCTTATCTAAAAGAAAATCGCTCATTTACTACCTCTATTTTTCACCAGATTAAAACTAAGATTAATTAAAAGGATAAATACAAACAGCACAACACCAGTTGCAATCAACGATTCCCTGTGCAAATCTGTTGCATAACCCATTTCAATAACAATGTTTGCAGTAAGAGTTCGCACACCTTTTAAAACTGAATCAGGAAGACGAGCCTGGTTTCCTGCAACCATGATTACCGCCATGGTTTCGCCAATGGCTCGGCCTATTCCAAGAATTATTCCCGCCATAATTCCGCTCTTTGCAGCTGGCAGCATAGTCAAAAAAACACTTCGCTCGTGAGTAGCTCCCAAAGCACGACTTCCTTCGTAGTAACTTTGAGGTACCGCATTCAGCGCAGTTTCCGAAACAGAAATTATAGTTGGCAGAATCATCATTCCCAAAAGCAAACTTGCCGTCAGAATAGAAGAACCGTTTCCACCAAAAACATTCCGCACAAAAGGTACAATCACCATAAGTCCGAAAAAGCCGTAAACCACGCTTGGAATACCAGCAAGCAAATCAATTGCCGGCTTTAACATTTTGTGCAGCCACTTTGGACAAAACTTAGACAAAAAGATTGCAGTCATAAGACCAACAGGAACACCAGTAAGAATTGCACCAGCTGTAACGTAAAGACTTCCTGCAATCATTGGAAAGATGCCATACAGATCGTTTCCCGGTTTCCACTTTGTTCCAAACATAAAATTCGTAAGACCGATTTTATGCATGGCAGGAATTCCATTCGCAAACAAAAACAAACAGATAAGCAAAACAGCAAGAATACTGAATCCTGCCGCAATCAGGAAAATAATTTCCCACAATTTTTCTTTAATTTTCATAGATTTAATCTAAATATTGTTTGTTAAGTTATTAAGAGAGTGTTGTTAAGTTTTTGTTAAATTAAAAAAAACCTCCAGAATATTTTTCTGGAGGTTGCAATCAATAACTTTCTGTTATTTTACTTCATTCCACTTTGTAATTTTTCCGGTGAAAATCTGTTCAACCTGAGTTTTTGTCAGATTTGCAGCAGGGTTTTCTTTGTTTACAACTACGGCAATGCCATCTATTGCAATTGTAATTTCTGCAACACCTTTTGCTTTTTCTGAATCTTTAAGGCCTCGGCTTGCCATACCAATATCGCAGGTTCCGTTGATTGCGTTTGTAACACCTGTTGTACTGTCAGAAGTCTGAAGTTCGATTTTTGCGTTAGGATTTACGTTTTTGTACGATTCAATCAGCTTTTCCATAACAGGAGAAACAGAAGAAGAACCGGCAATTACAATTTTTCCACCAGCTTTGTTTGAAGAATAAGCCTTTGTATTCTGGATTTTAATGTATTTGTTTGCAGCAATAACTTTCTGGCCTTCATCGCTTACAATAAAATTCACAAAATCCTGTGCAGCAGATGAAAGTTCATCTTTTACTGCAATATTGAACGGACGACTGATTTTGTAGGAACCATTGTTGATGTTTGCAACTGTTGCTTCCGCACCATCAATCTTTACAGTCTTTACAGAATTGTTCAGCGAACCAAGGGAAACATAGCCGATTGCGTATCTATCGCCGGCAACGCTTGTAAGCATTACAGCTGTAGAATTGGTGATGCTTGCTTCATCAGTTGTGTAATCAATTTTTTTGCCGCTGGCATCTTTTTTTTCAATACCAAAAAGTTCAATAAAAGTGCCACGAGTTCCAGAACCGTCTTCACGGCTTAATACAGAAATTGATTTTTTGCTGTTGAATTTTGGAGCAGCAAAAACAGACATAGCAGAAACTGCGATAAGAGTTCCTGTAACGATTTTTTTAAGAGTTGTTTTCATTTTCATAATCTCCTCGAATAAAGCCCCGGTAAAAACAAAGGCTTTCTTTTGTAGTTGTCTAAAATCTACATAAACAGTGTTAAATAATGGAAAAGAGATTGTAAAGGATTTGTAAAATGCTGCTGCTCAAGAATCTTATGAAGGATAAATTTCTGCAGCAGCAATGGTCTCCTCAGTAGATTTCAGAAAGAATTAGGATTGAAAAGCCAGAATATTTTGTAAGTTATAACACAATCTGGAGAATGAAAGTGTTGAGACAATAACTCCTGACAGAGCCAAGGAATTCGCAGAGCATGGAGCCGTCACCAGCAAAATAAATAAAAGACCAGGAAAATGTCCTGGTTACAAAACATCTTTAGGGTCTATTATTCAAAAACGTTGCATTTAATTTGACAATTCAAGCTTTAAAACAATCACCAAAAAGCAAGCTGGGACTCAAAGCGGAAAGAAAGTTGAAGAGAGAGAGGGAATGGGAGAGGTAAAATAGAATTGCTAAAGACGCTGGGATTCAATTGAGAATATCAGCGATTATTTTGGCAAATGGTGGATAAAGTAAATAAAATATATCGAAAGATTATACCATCAACATCATTCATATTTGCATGGATGTTCTTTTAATTGTAAAATATAAGTATGAATTCCATCGGTAAAGACATATTCCGTTCAATTCACGAAGGAAAATGGCTTTATGTTGAATATCAAAATTCAGATGAAGAAAGAACAAAATACTGGATTTCGATTAACAACATTAATGCTGAAAAAAGAAGTCTCGAAGTTACAGGTTTACATTTAGGTAAATTTGAAACAAAAGAATTGTACATGTTTATCGATAAAATTATTTCTACGGAAATAATGGATGGAACATTCTATTATACCAATAAAGAACTTCTTGAAGATATTGAACTTTTTCCTCAAAAGTATTCATTTGTTTTCAGCAATATAGTTAATCTTAAAACCCTGAATTACTTAGCAGATTGTAATAAACTGGCAGATTTTCCAAAACTGAACAAGGACTACGTTTTAATCAAGAAGCTGGATGCCAGCAAAATTCAAAATCAGCGATACAAACTCGATGACGAACAATTTAAATATATTGTAAATAGTTTTAAGAAAACTGCTTCCATTAAGAAAGAGAAAAACATAAACTCCATTATCCAGCTGGCACTTAATGTATTAAGTGTCCATACTCCAAAAGGTCTATATGTTCTTGCATATAAAGAAGTCATGTTTGACGTTGCTAAACGAAGTCTTCTTGCCGGAAATAAAATTAAAATATGTACAGAGTTTTGTGTTGATGGAACAACAAAACAAAGTATTCAAAATTTTGTTCAGCCGGAAGAAATTGAGTTCTTGGAAAACATCGACCAGATTCCTGAGTTTGTAAAAGACCTGGTTACAGAAAACATCAAAGGAAATAAAAATTATTCAGTTGATGACTGTCCTTACTTTATTTGCCTTCAAAGAAATACAAATATAAATCTTGAAAAAGAATACGAATCAATTATTGAAATGTATTCATCCAATAAAGTCACCGTTCCTATTCAGGCTTTTTTTGGAGAATTACATACTTTAAAATCGAATGAAGAAACTTTACCAATTGCTCTCGTAGACAGAAATGTGAATCTGGATCAGTTACTGGCTATTCATAATGCAATTAATTATCCAGTTGCATATATTCAGGGACCGCCAGGGACTGGAAAGACGACGACAATAATTAACACAATTATTACTGCTTTCTTCAATAATAAGACTGTTTTATTTTCATCATATAATAACCATCCGATTGACGGAGTATTTGAAAAACTTACTTCTCTAAAATACCGGGGTTATACAATACCGTTCCCGATTTTAAGAATTGCAAGTAACCCCAACATTCCAGAAACAATAAAATACATAAAAGAATTAATGCGGAATGTTCAAAATCTTTCTGTATTCGAAGATGTATTAAATCAATCTAAACAAAATCAAATTGAACGTACAAAAAAACTTACTGAACTCCTTCAGAAACACGAAGAACAGCTTGATTTAAAAGAACGAAGAGAATTAATAGAAGCAATGCTTTCTAAAAATGAAAATATGAATCTTCGAATCAATCTTGAAGGACAGCAGGAAAATGCAATAAATAAACGATTGAACGAAATTGGAAACATAACTGATGAAGAAGCTCTTGCCTTGTTGTATTTTGATCACGACAAGCTTATGCAGTTTATAAACTTTACTTCAGTGAGTTACTTAAAACATTTGTATGAACCCGAATATAAGGATTTTGTAGAGATTTTGAATATCCAGGATGAGCAGGAGCAGACAACTAAATTTAATAAGTATTTTTCTGTTTCAGACAATGTTATAAAAATGCAGAAAGTATTTCCAGTCTTTTGCTCAACCTGCATTTCTACTCAAAAAATTGGAGAACCAAAGCAATATTTTGATATGACAATAATGGATGAAGCCAGCCAATGTAATACAGCAGTTTCTCTGGTTCCAATTATCAGAGGAAAGAGCCTGATGCTTGTTGGAGATCCGCAGCAATTAAACCCTGTTATTACCCTTGACCCGAATATTAATAATGAATTAAAAGCAAAATATAATGTAAACGATAGTTATGATTACATAAAGAATTCTATATATAAAGCCTTCCTTGCAAATGATTCTGTAAGTCAGGAAACTTTGCTGCACAACCATTATAGATGTGCTAAAGAAATTATAGATTTCAATAATAAGAAGTATTACAACAGTCAGTTAAATGTTAAGTCAAAACCTATGTATGACAAACCTCTTATGTTCTGCGAAGTGGCGGAAAACTACTCAAGCTACAAAAACACTGCACCAGAAGAAGTTGAAACAATCGTCAGCTATGTTAAAAAGAATCCGGGAAAGAAAATAGGAATAATTACACCTTTTACGAATCAAAAAGACCTGATTGAAAGCCGATTAAAAGAAGAGCACTTGGATAATGAAATAAGTTACGGCACCGTACATGCTTTTCAAGGTGATGAAAAAGATGAAATTCTGTTTTCTCTGGCATTAACAAATCATACACATCAAAGGACATACGACTGGCTCAAAAATAACAGAGAGTTAATTAATGTTGCAGTTTCAAGAGCAAAAAATAAATTGGTCCTAATCTCCAGTGAGAAAGAATTAAAACGTCTTCATAAGTCAAATGAAAAGGATGACCTTTACGAATTAGCAAGATATGTTAAAAGTAACGGAGAATTTGCTGTATCACCAAGAGAAACATCTTCAAGAGCTTTGGGAATTAAACCATATAGTTCAGAAACAGAAGATGCTTTCCTAACAACATTGAACCAGTCTCTTTCAGTTCTTTTAGAAGATGATTCAAAATATTCCGTAAAACGGGAAGTTCAAACATCCCATCTATTTGAAAAGCTTCCATCAGATTGTGAGTTTTTCTTTAAAGCAAGTATAGATTTTGTAATCTATAAAAAAGGATATAGAAATAAAGAATTTCCCGTTTTAGCCATTGAACTTGATGGTCCAGAACACCATACAGACCCAAAAGTAATGGCAAGAGATGAAAAAAAGAAACAAATATGTAAGGACCATGGATTTACATTGATTCACGTAGATAACACATACGCCAGACGATATAACTTTCTGAAAGACATACTTACAGAGTTTTTTAACGGGAAATGACAGTTTTTAGAAGCACAGTGTCTAGCTATGTCACATATTATTCTGTAAAAAATAGACTTTATATGGTATAATTTAACCATAGATTTTTGTCATGAGAAAATGTTTATGAGTAACTTTGCCTTTTTACAAGTTTACTGGCCGGATTTCGCGAATACTCTGGATTTTGCTGAGAAATATGTTTACACAGATCCAGCATCAAGCAAGAATAAATCTGGTCTTTTTGTTGAATTGATGGTTCGGGAAATAATGCGCATTGAAAACATCCCGGAACCCGAATACGACAATACTCACTTTACACGAACTAAGATCTTGAAATCTGAAGGACTTCTGCCTTATGACATAAATCAATGGATAAATCAGGTTCGAATTAAACGCAACGATTCTGCTCATGAAAATATTGCTTCGCAGCAAGAGGCTCTTGTTGTTTTAGGATTCACATGGCAGATTGCGGTTTGGTTTATGCAAACTTATGGAGATGCAACTTTTAAACCTCAGAACTTTGTAAATCCAGAACCTCCCAAAAAAATAATTAACCTGATGCCACTTGTAAAAAATCAGGAAAAGAAGATTGAAGAGCAGAAAACAGAACTTGAAAATGCTGCCGTAACCATTGCTGAAAAAGAAGCTGCTATTGCTGAGCGAGATAAAAGACTTTATGAACTTGAAGCAGAAATTGAAAAAGCCCGCAAAGAACGCGAATCTATCCAGAACCTTACTCCGCAAAGTTCCCTTACTAAACAGCAGCGTCAGAATACATCTGCTCTTGCAATTTCAAAAGCAAAACTTACAGAAGCACAGACCAGGGCAATCATTGACCAGCAGCTAAAAAAAGTCGGCTGGGAGGCAGATACAGAAAACCTTCGATATTCAAAAGGAACCAGACCACAAAAAGGCAAAAAAATTGCCATTGCAGAATGGCCTGTTAAATCATCAAAAACTGCGGATGATAGAGCTGATTATGCTTTGTTCATAGACGAACAATTGATTGGTATTATTGAAGCAAAGGCTTACGAAAAAAGCGTTTATGCAATCATAGATAACCAGTGCCATGAATATGCAAAGAATGTAAAAGATGAAGATGTGCCTTATTGCATGGGAAAGTGGCAATCCTATAAAGTTCCCTTTGTTTTTGCTACAAACGGCCGTCCTTACCTTAAGCAGATTGAAACTGAATCTGGAATATGGTTTCAGGATTTAAGAAAAGAAACAAACATTCCGCTTGCATTGCAGGGATGGTATAGCCCGGAAGATTTGCTTGCAAAATTTAAGCAGAATGTAGACGAGGCTGACCAGAAGCTTGAAAATCTGCCTTATGATTTTTTACGAGACCCAGATGGACTGAACTTCCGCTACTACCAGCTTGAAGCCGTAGAGGCAGTTGAAAAAGCAGTTATCCACGGACAGACAAGAATCCTCTTAGCCATGGCAACAGGAACAGGTAAGACACGAACCATTCTTGGAATGATTTATCGCTTCTTAAAGACAAATCGTTTCCGCCGCATTCTTTTTTTAGTAGACCGCACAGCTCTTGGCGAACAGGCACAGGACGTTTTTAACGATGTAAAGCTTGAAGACTTACAGCCACTTAATAAAATCTACAATATAAATACTCTTGATGATATTAATTTAGCTTCTGAAACCCGCATCCAGGTTGCAACAGTCCAGGGAATGATTGCCCGCATTATGAGCGATGACAAAGAACGCATTCCTTCTTCCGGTGATTTTGACTGTATTATCATTGATGAAGCTCATCGCGGTTACACTCTTGATCGGGAACTTTCTGAGGCAGAACTTCTTTACCGGGATCAAAATGATTTTGTAAGTAAATACAAAAAAGTAATCGAATATTTTGATGCGGTTAAAATCGGTCTTACGGCAACCCCTGCCTTGCATACAACACAGATTTTTGGAAATGCAGTCTATACCTATTCATACCGCGAAGCAGTAATCGATGGATATCTGGTTGATTACGATGCGCCTCACATTATAAAGACAGAACTAAATCAACATGGAATTCATCATAACAAAGGCGAAAGTCTTGCCAAATATAATCCCGTAACAAAAGAGCTTTTGAACCCGGAAGAGCTGGAAGATGAAGTTAATTTTGATGTAGAAGAATTCAACAAAAATGTACTTACACCTTCGTTCAACAAAGTTGTCTTGAACCAGCTTTCAAAGTATATCGATCCTGAAAGTGAAGAAAAAGCAGTCATATTTGCCGTTAATGACCGCCACGCTGATGAAATTGTAAAGCAGCTTAGGGATATTTATTCTGAACAGGATGTTCCTTCTGCTGCAATCGAAAAAATCACCTGTGCAATTGGAGACAGGAACCGCGTACAGGATGCAATTAAACGTTTTAAGAACGAACACTTTCCGACTATTGCAGTAACTGTAGATTTGCTTTCTACAGGAATTGATGTTCCAGAGATTACAAAAATTGTCTTTATGCGTCGAATTAAATCGCGCATCCTGTACGAACAGATGCTGGGACGAGCGACACGACTTTGCCCTAAAATCAACAAAACACATTTCGATATTTTTGATGCCGTTGACTTGTACAGCTATCTTGATGAGTTTTCTTCAATGAAGCCTGTTGTTTCAAATCCGTCAGTTACATTTGATGAACTCTTCTCAGGATACGAAAAAGTAAAAGACGAAGAACATATCAAATTCATAAACGAACAGATTATTGCAAAATTTCAGCGGGTAAAACGTCACATGGACGAATCCCAGTTGAATTATTTTAAGGTAATGTCCCATTATGAGTCGCCGGATGACTTTATTGAAAAAGTGCGGAATGCAAAGGCAATATCAGAAGAGAACTGTAAGGAAGTACTTGTAAGGGCAAAAGACGCCTTCGAAGCATTTAAATTACAAATGACATCACCTCATTATGTCCTTGTCAGCAATAGGGCTGATGAAGTCCATGAGGTAACAAGAGGTTTTGGAAAAGGACAGGAGCCCAAAGATTATCTTGATAGTTTTTCAAAATATCTTGAAGAAAATAGAAATAAAAGGGAAGTCCTGGAAATTGTTTGTACCCGACCTGCAGATTTAACTCTTGCTGATTTAAGAAAACTCAGTATGACTCTTGATGCTAACGGTTATAATACAATTCAGCTGAATACTGCAGTTCAGAAAGTAACTAATGAAGAATGTGCGGCAGATATCATAACTTTAGTACGGCGCTATGCAATCGGTTCTCCTCTTATTTCTCACGAAGAGCGGATTCATAATGCCATAAAAAAATTGAATAAAGCCCATAACTTTACCGCCGGAGAAAAAAAAGTGGATTGACCGCATTGAAAAATATCTCATCAATGAATCAGTCTTAAATGTTCAAACTTTTGACGAATACATGGCATGGAGAAATCAAGGCGGCTTTGCAAAAGTAAACAAAATTTTCAATAATCAGCTTTCTTCCATAATAAAAGAATTGAATACATATCTTTATGAAGATAAAGCAGCTTAATTTTGGGGTATATAAAAATGACAAATCAGGAAATCGTAAGCAAACTTTGGAATCTTTGTAACATTCTCCGTGATGACGGAATCACTTATCATCAGTATGTAACGGAATTGACATATATTCTCTTTTTGAAAATGGCAAAAGAGACCAAAACTGAAGATACTATTCCGGAAGAATACCGCTGGGATAAACTTGTAACCCATAGTGGAATAGAACTCAAAAAGTTTTACAAGGAATTGCTTGCTTATTTAGGCGAAAACACAAAAGGCCGTGTCCGCGAAATCTATCAGGGCTCAAGCTCAAATATTGACGAACCAAAAAACCTTGAAAAAATCATCAAGTCAATAAACGAACTTGACTGGTATTCTGCAAAAGAAGAAGGTCTTGGAAATCTTTACGAAGGTCTCCTGGAAAAGAACGCAAACGAAAAGAAAAGTGGTGCCGGCCAATACTTTACCCCACGAGTTTTAATCGATGTAATGACTCAGCTGATAGCTCCTCAGGTTGGTGAACGCTGCAACGACCCTGCCTGCGGAACATTTGGCTTTATGATTGCTGCAGACGATTATGTAAAAAGCATCAGTGATGATTACTGCGACCTTACCGAAAAACAGGCCGAATTCCAAGTTAAAGAAGCCTTTACCGGCGGAGAACTTGTTCATGAAACACACAGACTTGCACTTATGAATGCCATGCTGCATAACATCGAGGGAAGAATCGTTCTTGGAGACACTTTAAGCGAAAGCGGAAAAGCCATGACAGGCTATGATGTTGTCCTTACAAATCCGCCATTCGGTACCAAAAAAGGTGGTGAACGTGCCACCCGCGATGACTTTACCTACACCACAAGCAACAAACAGCTCAACTTCTTGCAGCACATCTACCGCTCATTAAAAGCAGACGGAAAAGCCAGAGCCGCAGTAGTTCTTCCGGATAACGTTCTTTTTGCGGACGGCGACGGCGAAAAAATCCGTGTAGATTTAATGAATAAATGCAATTTGCACACAGTCCTCCGCTTGCCAACCGGAATCTTTTATGCCCAGGGCGTAAAAACAAACGTCCTCTTTTTTACCCGCGGCAAAACAGACGAAAACAACACAAAAGAAGTCTGGTTCTACGACCTTCGCACAAATATGCAAAGTTTTGGAAAAACAAATCAACTAAAAAAAGAACATTTTGCAGATTTTATAAAAGCCTACACCGCTGAAGATAGAGCTTCTGTAAAAGACGAACGCTGGAACTGCTTTACCTGCGACCAGATTGCCACCAAAGGAAACAACCTTGACCTGGGCCTTATCCGCGACGAAAGCATCCTGGACTACAAAGACCTTCCCGACCCAATCGAAAGCGCCCAGGACTGCATAGACCAGCTGGAAATGGCCGCCGACCTCATCAAAGAAGTTGTCCGCGAACTGCAGAAGACGGAGAAATGATATTTTTTTTTGGAGACTATAATCGCTAAAATAAGAAAAACCTTGATTTTAGCGATTATAACTGATAGAATTGTATTATGATTAAGCGCGAAGTTTATATGCAGAGAATCAGGCCGTTTATGAATACGGAACTGATAAAAGTATTTACAGGAATTAGGCGGGCGGGAAAATCCGTGATGCTGGAGCTTGTTAAAGAAGAGCTTAAAAATTCCGGCGTAGACGAAAAAAACTTTCTCTGCATGAATTTTGAACAGTTTGCCAACTCTCAAATTCTGGACGCAAAAAGCCTTTACGAAAAAATCGTTGAATTCCAGAAAAGCGCTCAAGGAAAAACATATCTCTTCCTTGATGAGATTCAGGAAGTTGAAGGCTGGGAAAAATGCATTAATTCCTGCCGTGTAGACTTTGACTGCGACATTTACATAACCGGTTCAAATGCAAAACTTTTGTCTGGCGAACTTGCAACTTATCTTGCGGGGCGTTATGTTGAATTTGTCATTTATCCTTTTTCGTTTGCAGAATTCCTGGAAATGAGACAACAAAAAAATCCGCAGGTAGACAAAACTTCATGCTTTATCCAGTTTATAAAAACTGGTGGAATGCCCTTCCTTTCAAATTTTAGCGGAGATGATTCAGCGAAAAACCAATATCTGATGGACATTTACAATTCCGTGGTTCTAAAAGATGTGGTAAAGCGGAATAATATCCGTGACGTTGACACATTGGAACGGATTGTGGCTTATGCTTTTTCAAACATCGGTCATATTTTTAGCGCAACATCACTCTCAAAATATTTTAAAAGCGAAAACCGCAAAATCTCGCATGACACGATTCTGAATTATCTGAAGTTTTGTGCGGATGCCTTTCTTATTTATAAGATAAACCGCTACGATTTGGAAGGAAAAAAGATTGTAAGCGTGAACGAAAAATATTACTGTGCGGATCACGGATTGCGAGAGGCGGTTTTTGGAAAAAACATTCAGAACATAGACCAGGTTCTTGAAAACATAGTCTGCCTTGAACTTTTGCGCCGAAATTTTAAGGTCTTTGTCGGAAAAAAAGGCGACACAGAAATTGATTTTATTGCAGAAAAGCAGGGTAAAAAAATCTATGTTCAGGTTGCCTATCTTTTGGCAAGCGAAGAAACCGTAAAGCGGGAGTTTTCTGTTTTCAATTCCGTAAAAGACAGCTTTCCAAAATATGTTGTTTCCATGGATGATTTTGATTTTTCCCAAAACGGAATAATCCACAAGAACATAAAAGACTTTTTGCTCATGGACTTTTAGGGTGATTGATTTAACTTGCAAATAACGTATTGCTTAATGGAAGAGGAGAATTGAGAATTGGCTAAGAAAGAAAACTGTCATGCTGAACACTTCGACAAACTCAGTGCATCGCTTGTTTCAGCATCTGCAAATATAGAAGCACCGTATGAACTGCCGGATGGATGGAAGTGGGAAAAAATATCTAATCTTTCAGATATCTATACAGGTAACAGTATTAATGAAACTGTGAAGAAAGAAAAATATACAGGTATAAAAGAAGGTCTCAATTTTATTGGAACTAAAGATGTAGATTTTGATGGAACCATAAATTATGAAAATGGTGTAAAAATATCAGATTATGAAAATTTTAAAACAGTTCCAGCTAATACTCCATTGTTATGTATTGAAGGTGGAAGCGCAGGTAAGAAACTTGGAATTACTTCTGAACAGGTTTGTTTTGGAAATAAACTATGTGCTTTTGTGTGTAAGAATGTTGAACCAAAATTAGTTTATTATTATTTACAAACAAATGCATTTTTTTATTCATTTATGAAAGAGCGTCATGGACTTATTGGAGGAGTTAGTGTTGGAACTTTGAAAAATATTCCATTTCCTCTCCCTCCAACCCTCGCCGAACAAAAGCGCATCGTAAACCGCATAGAAACAATGTTCGCAAAATTGGATGAGGCAAAAGAAAAAGCCCAAAACGTAGTCGACAGTTTCGAAACCCGCAAAGCCGCCATCCTACACAAAGCCTTCACTGGTCAATTGAAAATTGATAATGAAGAATTGTCAATTGAGGATTGGGAAGAAAAAAAACTTGGAGAAGTTTGTGAAAGTATTTTCGATGGTGATCATATGCCACCGCCAAAGGCAGAATCTGGAATTCCTTTTCTTGTAATCTCAAATGTTAATACAGGATTTCTTTCATTTGATAATACAAGATATGTTCCGAATGACTATTATGATTCATTGTCAGAGACTAGAAAACCCAAAACGGGAGATGTTCTTTATACAATCGTAGGTTCATATGGAATTCCTGTGTTGGTTGATTCTGATAGAGCTTTTTGCTTTCAGAGACACATGGCTTTGTTGAAACCTTCAAAATTAATTTCATCAAGATATTTGTGGTATGTTTTGCAATCAAATGAGATGTATCAAAAGGCAACTTCAATAGCGACAGGAACCGCACAATTAACTGTCCCAATAAAAGGCTTAAGAGAACTTACAATTCCTGTGCCACCTCTAAATTATCAACTATCAATTGTCAATTTCCTAAACACCGTACTGGAAAAAGAATCCCGTGCCAAAGAAGCCGCCCAAACCGTCCTAGACCAAATCGCCCTGCTAAAAAAATCAATATTGGCTAGAGCGTTTAGAGGAGAGTTGTAAAGATGGGATATACATTTACTAACACTGAAAAGACAAAGAAAAAAGGTTCAGAATATGAAACATTTGCTGCTTTATACATGTTGGGATTATATCCTCAAAAAGAAAAAATGGAATATATACTTGTTGATAGTTTTAATGATGTATCAACAGCGAATCCTAATATAACAGAAATATATGATATTCAGTCGAAAGGATATAAATCTGTATCCCAAGGGCAAATAGGAAGGTTCTTATATACATTGTACAAGAACTATCTAACAAATTTTCCATTCAAAGAATTTATACTTTTTTTAGAAACAATTGATTATGATTTTCTTAGTAACAATTTAAAAGTTTTTTCTTTTTCAAATTTTAAAGAAAACAATCAAGAAAGAATAAAAACTGGATTATATAAAGAAATAAAGGATCGTGAACAAATAGCATTAGAGGATTTAGATATACAAGAAATAAAATCTTTTCTTGATAAAGTAGTTTTTGTAGTTAATCAAACAACAAAAGAAGAGACAATTAAAAAGCTTCTTCCCATAAATGCAAAGAAAACATTTACAGATGCATTTTATATTTCAATATTTGATGAAATTCGTGACAAACAATCAAGCCTAAAGAATATTAATATTGAAAATGAAACAATAACAACGCCTGAAGAGGTTTTGCGATTTAATAAACATATTACTAAAAAAGAGTTAGATGCTTTACTAATCAATCGTGTAATAGGCGTTGAATTATTTCAGAATAATATACCACTTTCATTCTTTAAATATATTAATGAAAATAGTAGAACTAATGAAATGGAAGATGCTGTCCTTAAATGCAATGAAGAATTGGCATTAATGTTATTCGATAAGAATAATAAAAACAATGTTTGGAAATTATGTTTCAGAATTGTTGAATTGTTAAATAATAATTCTATTAAAAATTATGAAGATATTTTTAATAGAATTCCAGAAAAAATGTATTTAAATGCGAAAATATCAAAAGATTCAACCATATATCTAATATCAAGAATACAGGAAGGAAAGAAAAATGCAAATTCTTAAAGTGGCGATTGGTAATGAAAAAGAAGCCTTTATTGAAGAGCGTTTTACTGACAGAATTAATTTTATATTGAGTAATGAAAATAATCGTGGGAAAACAATAGTGTTTCAATCCTTAATGTATACAATCGGAAATGAACCAATTTTTCCAAAGGGATTTATAGCTGAAAACTATTATCATTATTGTGAGTTTATTCATAATAAGAATACTTATGAGATTTTAAGAAAAAAACTTACTTTTATAATTAGAAATCATGAGACAAATTCTTTAACCTATTGTAACTCTATAGAGGAATTTAGAGATTGGTTTGATAAAAATATTTACTCATTACCAAAGTTTAGAAATGATAATGGAATTACAAAGACAGATTTACCACTTTTTTATCAATTGTTTTTTTTACCACAAGACGGCAGAAATACTTCAAATATAATTAATCATGGATTTCGAAATAAAAATGACTTCATTTCATTAGTAAAGGCTTTACTTATTCCTGAAAATGAAGATTTAGATTATGAGCAGTTGAAAGAATTAAAGACTAAGAAAAAGGAATTAGAATCAGATATAAATCTACTAGTTCGGAAAAACGACTTTATCAAAAATAATAGAGATATTGCTGCAAGTATTTTCTCGAGCGTCGATAGAATTGAATCTGAAAGAATTGAAAAAGAAATACAAGAGTTGAATAAGGAAATAGCAGATATTTCTAATAAAATTCGAAGAGAAGAAAATAGAAAAAATAAATTAATATCTTTACTTACGGAATTAAATTCTGCGAATAGATTGTTGACGGAAGGTAATCTGATTTGTTCTGAGTGCGGAAGTAATAAAATTGTATTTGATATTAACGATACAAAATTTGATTTGACAAATGATTATGTTAGAAATCAAATTATAAATTCTATAAAAAGCAAAATAGTAGAAAAGGCACAATTAGCAGATGATTTATCGAATAAAAAATATAAATTGAAGGAAAGACTTGAAGAATTAATTGTATCTCAACCACGTGAAATTTCTGATTATTTATTATTCAAGATTGAAATTGAAAAGACAAAAGAAACAAATGAAAATATTACTGAGAAGCAAAAAGAAATAGTTAATATAAACAATCGAATTAAGGAAATTGAGGAAAAAGATAGCAATAGAAATGTTGAGCTAAAAAAACTATATGAAAAGCTCCTATATCAAATGAGAGAATCTGTCAGAAAAATAGATCCTAATAGCGCTTTCTTCATAGATGGTTTATTCACAAAGAATAAAGAAAATTTCTCTGGTAGTGAAGGTCAGGTATTTTATTTTGCAAAAATATTTGTACTTGTTACTTTCTTAAAGTTGCCATTTCCTATTATTATTGATTCTTTCAGAGATGGTGAATTATCAACTAATAGAGAGGAAATAATGTTAGAAGAGTTTTCGAAATTAGATAATCAGATAATTCTTTCTGCAACACTTAAAAATGAGGAATACAGTATTACGAAATATGAAAGTAATCCGAATATTAATGTTTTGGACTATAGTGATGTACAAGATAGCAAATTATTAAATAGCAATTATGTTTCAGATTTCATGAGTATTATTACAGATTTTGGTATTAAGATAGAATAAGGGAATGAATTTATGTCCGAAAAATACAGCGTACACGACTACACAGTCGAACAAATCTTAAACTTCATCAAATCAAATGAAATCGCTATCCCAGAAATACAGCGTCCGTTTGTCTGGAAGGGAAAACAGGTTCGTGATCTTGTGGATTCTCTTTATAAAGGTTATCCAACTGGGTATCTGATTATTTCTAAAAGTCCGGATTTAAAGCTCAAAGACGGAAGTCTTTCTGTTGGCAAAAAAATCATGATTGACGGTCAGCAGCGTGTTACTGCAATGATGACTGCTTTAAGCGGTCTTGAAGTATTCAATGCTGATTTTGAAAAGAAGCATATTGCAATTGCCTATAATCCTTTTGCAAAAAATGATGAAGAATGCTTTGCTGTTCAGGACAATGCTATCTTAAAAGATAAAAAATGGATTCCAGATATTTCTGTAATATTCCAGACAAGCTTTGATTCATTTTCTTTTGTTCAAAACTTCTGTGAGATAAATCCAGAAATTACACCTAAGGATTTTAATCAGCAGATTACAAAGCTTATCGACATTAAAAATCGTAAACTGGGCGTAATTGAATTATTCGATAAAGAACTGAGCATTGATGAAGTAACAGAAATCTTTATCCGTATTAACAGCCAGGGAACAAAGCTTAATCAGGCTGACTTTGCAATGAGCCGTATTGCTGCAAACGAAACTTATGGCGGAAATATGCTTCGCAAAGCAATCGACTATTTCTCTCATCTTGCAGTGGATCCAAAATGGTATCCAGAAATGACCAAGGATGAAGAATTTGCAAAAACTGATTATGCTCCAAAATTGAAATGGCTAAAAGATGATAATGATGACATTTACGATCCTGATTACAGCGATATGCTTCGTGTTGCATTTATGTCGCAATATCCTCGTGGAAAAATGAAAGATCTGGTAAGTCTCTTGCAAGGTCGTGATTTTGAAACAAAAGATTATAAAGAATCAATTGCAGAAGATACCTTCAAAAATCTTTCTAACGGTGTTCTTGACTACATGAACGAATACAACTTCAAACAGTTTGTTCTTGCAATTAAAGATGCCGGCTTTATTTCTAAAAAATTGATTACATCAGATATCACACTGGATTTTGCCTATACTCTTTATTTACGCTTGTTGAAAGATCCTTCAATCGATAAAACAAAGGTAAAGAATTATGTTCAGCGCTGGTATGTAATGAGTACTTTGACAGGCCGTTATATTTCATCTCCAGAATCTGCAATGGATTTAGATTTACGCCGAATCAAAGAGAAAGGATTTTTGCCATGGCTTGAAGAAGTAGAAAAGACTTTGTCAGATACATTCTGGAATGTAGAACTTGTACAGAACCTTGAAACTTCTTCTGTAAATAGTCCATATCTTTGTGTGTTTTGGGCTGCTTCCTGCAGAGAAAGCAGTGATTCCTTATTCAACGAAGGTTCAAAGTTTTCAAATCTTATAACAACAATGGGTGATGTACATCATATTTTCCCAAAACAATATTTGATTGATAACGGAATCAACGACAAAGCAAAATATAATCAGGTTGCAAACTTTACCTATCTTGATACACCAACAAACATCGCAGTAGGCAAAGATGAACCTTGTAAATATTTTACAAAAGTCTTTGAACAATGCAAAACAGGGGAATACCATATCGGTAATCTCAAATCAGAAGATGCCATCAAAAAGAATCTTTCTGATAACTGTATTCCACTTGATATTAAAGACTGGACATTCAAGGATTATGAAAAGTTCCTGACAGAACGAAGAAAACTTATGGCCGCAAAGATTAGGGCATATTATGAAAAGTTATAAGGAATTCCTTTATGTCTAACCTAAAACTAATCCACGGCAGTTTGTCCTGATTTCAGGCAAACACCAAAAGCTTTTCTTGAACTTTTTAATGCATACTACAATTCTCTTATTCTATTGAAAGATAATAATTTGCACAGTATTTCCTTTTCTTTAATAAGTTCAGGTGTATTTGCCGGTGTTCTTCCGAATCCTGCAGGTGAATCGTAACCATCAAACTCCCCCTGTTATACAACATTATCAAATCAGTATAAACTTTTACCCATGGTGGTAGAAAATGAAATCATTATTAAGCAAAGACGAAAAAACAAAACTGCTGGAAGCTTTAAGAAGTTCCAGGCAGACGCAGGCTGCATTTGCAGAAATAAACGGTATCAATCCAAAGACACTGGCAAGATGGATTTACCAGCAGAGGCTTGAAGCAAGACAGAATCAGAACAATGTTGAGTTTGTTGAGCTAAAGCGGACTGTAGTAAAAATCAGACAAGAAATAATCATCCGTAAGGCAGGAATCGAAATTGAAATACCTTCATTTGACGCATCTTCATTGAAAGGGGTTCACTTTGCTCAGGAAAAACTCCTTCCCTGGAACATTGAAATTACGCCGTTCCAGGCTCGCACTGGAATCTGCGTTATTAGCAATGCATTCATTCTTAAAGCAAAACTTCCGGAAGTAAAGATTACGGTTGATGCCAGCTGCTGTGCTTGTGTAACTCCGGAAAGTCATAAGACAGCACTTTCTGCTATGAAGCTCTGCCAGATTAATGTGACCGAGGAATAGGAAAAGCCTCAGAAGAATAAGGGCGGTGTTTATAAGCTCTATACTGAACTGGAAGGTTTTGAACCAAAGATTCACAGAACCTTTCTGATTAAAAAGAATACGCCGATGCTGAGTCTTGCTTCCTGTATGATTTTTATGTTTGACGTTAATGCCAGTCACATTTATGATTTTGGAGACGGCTGGACTTTCCCTATCAGACTTGAAGAAATCATTGACGATAAAGTTTATGAAGAAGCATCTCCTCTGGTTCTTGATGGCGCAGGACTTGGAATAATCGAGGATATTGGCGGGGTTGGAGCAATGTCAGACTGCGTTAAGGCTTTTGAAAAGAAGGCAGGTGATGATTATGAAAGTTATTCTGAATGGCTGGGAATAAAAAATCTGGACATTACTTATTTTAATAAAAACGCTGCAAACAAATCACTCGAGAAATAAAGGCGATTGATAAAGCATACAAAACTATGGAGTAGACGATTATCAGCAAATGGAAATCACTTATGTAATCCAAAAATCCCGACGCCGCTCAATTTCTGTCAGTGTGATGACAGACAACCGTGTTCTCGTAAAAGCTCCTTATGGAACAACAGAACGCACGGTGCAGGAATTTCTTCTTTCTAAAAAGGACTGGATTAAAAAGCATCTGGAAAAACAGAATAGGGAAGAGGAAAAGGCAGAGTCGCTGGGACTTCTTTCTGCAGATGAAATTAAACAGATAAAAAAGCAGGCCCGAGGGGTAATTCCGCAGAGGGTAGAATATTGGGCAAACAAGATTGGAGTGACTTATGGCCGTATTGCAATCAGACTTCAGTCTTCCAGATGGGGGAGTTGCGCTCAGAACGGTAATTTGAATTTCTACTGCCTTCTGGTGCTGATGCCGCCAGAAATTATGGATAGTGTAGTGGTGCACGAACTCTGTCACAGCCGGCACATGAATCACTCAAAAGAGTTTTACGCAGAAATTGACCGAATTTTCCCTGATTATAAACGCTGTAATAAATGGCTGAAAGACAACGGCGGAGTTTATTTAAAAAGAGTATCGCTCGTTGGCACTACAGTGTGATAAAATGGAAGGCAGTGAGGCGAAAATGAAAAAGACACTTATTTTGATTTTGATATTTATGATAATGCTTGTCAGCTGCTCTGGGAAAAAATCTGCAGTTAATGCTGCTGCAAATAAGACTGCAGGCCTGCCTAATCCAGTTCAGGAATCAACTGCAGAAGATATTGCAAAAAAATTGAATGTGAAATTTGCTGTTCCTGACGATGCTAAGAATATCCGCTATTCAATAATTGCAGGAAAACTTGCACAGATGGATTTTATCTGGAATGAAGCAGAATGTACTGCAAGAATTAAACCAGATGCCGAATCAGAAGATATATCCGGTTTTTACTATAACTGGTCGAATGAAACTCCATGTACTGTTGGGGAGAATGCAGGAATTGCAAAATGGCAGATAACCGAAGTGGGAGAAGTTGTTGGAATCTGCCTATGGCAGAATAAAGCTTCAAATCTGACTTATAGTGTGAGTATGAAAAAAAATGCTGACAGTGAAAAACTTATTGCACTGGCAAATGATATTTATGATGCAGGAGGTGCACCAATGACTTATAAAATGGTTTCGATGGCAGAAGGTCTTGAGATTGCAAAGAATAATCCTGATGCAATTATAGTAGATGTCCGTCACGATGACGAATACAAAGCCGGCCACATTCCAGGAGCTGTACTCCTCACAATGGAGACAATTACCGCAGAAACAGCCGCAAAAGTGCTTCCGGATAAAAATCAGATGATCCTGATTTACTGCCGAAGCGGTAGAAGAAGCAAAATCGCAGCCCAGAACCTGCTTGATTTGGGATACACAAATCTCATTGAGTTTGGCGGGATTTTGGATTATAAAGGAAAAGTGGAGAAATAGGGGGAAATTGAACTTACTCCATTCTAGCTAATAGGATTATATAACAACTGTAGTTATGATAGAAAGAAATAAAGAGAATTTCGGATGTTGATAAATATGAATTATTATGTAATAAGTCCAAACGTTTGGAATGATGGAGACTTCGATTATCTTGTAGACATTATGTGCGAAAAGCATTGTGCACTAATGGGCTATAATAAAAAGTCTCCTACAGGTCAAGCTTTCGCATCTTTAAAAGTTGGAGACGTAGTTATTGTTGCTCAAAGAAAAGATTGGACATTTAACTATTATTTTATGGGTACTGTATGTGATGATAACACATACGAATTAAACAAGGCTCAATGTAAGTATCTAAAGAATTTTTATCTATTAGTGAATGATAAAACTGATTTTCTGAAAGATTGGAGTGCTGCTGAAATGCGAGCCATGACAGCCATGGTACGAATAGACCCTTCAAAAAATAAAAATGTTATAAAACTCATTAATGATAAATTAAAGGACGGCTTTATGAAAGAAAACTTAGACACATATAAATCTATACTTCTTGAAAAAAATAATTTAGTTTTACAAGGCGCTCCAGGAACAGGTAAAACTTACACAACCGCATTTTTAGCTATTGATCTTATTGATCCACAATTTCAAGACTTTAATGATCATTATGAAGTTATGAAAGAATATAATAAAAATCTTATCTGTATTGATACAGAAACTGGTGAGAAAACAAAGGGAAGTATAAAAGATGGTCAAATTGGATTTGTTACATTTCATCAGTCTTTTGAATATGAAGACTTTATAGAAGGTATAAAGCCAACTTCCGACGGAACAAATGTAACATATCATATTGAAAATGGACTCTTTAAAATGATGGCGAACAAAGCTCGAAAGGAACCAGAAAAAAACTTTGTTCTCATTATTGATGAAATCAATAGGGGCAATATTTCAAAAATTTTTGGAGAACTTATAACTCTCTTAGAATCGGACAAACGAGAAGGCAAGGTTCATCCAATTACAGTAATACTCCCATATTCAAAAGAGTCATTCTCAGTTCCATCCAACTTATTCATTATCGGTACAATGAATACAACTGACAGAAGCGTAGGAAGTATCGATTATGCTCTTAGAAGACGTTTTGATTTTGCGACACTTAGTTCTCAAAGAGAGGTTGTGGAAACACAAAGTTCTGAAAAAGCTTTAAAACTATTTGATGCTGTACAGACCTTTATTGAAAAAAATCATGAAAGTGAACTAGACATCGAAGATCTTAAAATAGGACATAGTTACTTCCTTGTAGGTAAAAATGATAATGGGGCAAAAATTGAGATTAAATGGAAGTATGAAATTCTTCCATTAATAAGAGAATACTATAAGGACGGAATTATCACAAAAGATATTCCTCAAGAAAATCGTTCCATTGATACATTTATCAGTTTTGTAAATGAATAGCATAATTAAGTTCAAAGAACATTCCGAAAGTAATTCTGTAATTGATGATGAAGTCTTTGAAAGAATAAACATTCAAGCTCAGGATGAAAATGAAAATAAATACATAACCCCCTCTTCTCTTGGGATAAGAAAGTCCCATAACGGACTTCGCGCTGATTATTATATTGGAGTTGATTGGCTTATTGAAAACGAAGTAGCTGCCGTAGTAGAACCTAAAATCAATAATGTAGATTTTATGTCTTTATTTTCGGCTGCACTTTCTATTTCATCTGATAAGGAAGTTGAATATTTTTCTCACTATTATGGTATTGATTTTAGTAAATCAGAAATTGAAACTGATTCATCTATCGTTGATAGTTTAACTCCATTGATAATAGCTCATTACATCTCTCTATTAAAAATTTTGATAAAACGAGGATTAAAAAGGGGATATATCCATCAAGAAGAAAACTTACACTCAAAAATAAAAGGAAAGATTCTTTTTCAAAAAAATCTTAGGCATAACCAATTAACAAAAAGAGAAGACAGAATATATTGTGGTTTTGAAGATTATACTATTAATATTCCTGAAAATCGATTATTAAAGAAAGCCTTGATTTTTGCAGATAAAGCATTAAACAATTGTATAAGCCTTAACCAAGATAGTCAGAGAACTTTTTATAACGATATTAAGAAAACAATTAATTCAATAAAACCTCATTTCGAACAAGTATCAAGTGAGATACAAATAAATGAAGTTCAGAAAGTTACTTCAAACAAGCTTTTTAAAACTTATAAAGAAGCAATAATTGTAGCAAAAGCATTACTACGTAAATACGATTATACTTTTAGCAAAATTAATGAAAAAACTACAAAGACATATCCTTTCTGGATAGATATGCCAAGACTTTATGAAATGTACGTCTACAGTAAATTAAAAGAAAAATTTGGAGAGGAATTAGGTTTCCAAGTTGAAGGATTCGGCAGAGGTGAATACAAGACAGCAGCAGACTTTATTCT
>JAFOCI010000008.1 GCA_017381365.1 Treponema sp. | reverse complement strand
TATGAACCTATTAAAGGGATTAGATTTGCCTGTCGCAACAAAAAAGAAGAATCTTACAATAGGCAACAAACAGACACTCTGTTCAAAAAACGAAAAATGTCTGCTTTACGCTTTGCAGAATCTATAATGCGTTTGCCCTGGATGAAAAATATAAATATAAAAAAGGATTCCCAGTTTTCACTGAAAATCCTGTAGTAGGTGGGCAATCCTGGATTTTGACCAAGGGATTATGAGTCCCCTGCTCTAACCACTGCGCTAATGGCCCAAATTAGTAGGAAATTATATATAATAGAAGACTTTGCTTAGTCAATATAGACACCGAGGCAGGTGTGTAGGTGAGTTTTGTGTGAAATTTAAAGCTTTAAGATTTCTGATTCGATTTCAGAGGCAATTTTATTATCAACGATTCTCATGCAGCATTCTTCATTTTCTGTATAACCTAAAAAGTTGATATTGCCGTACCATATAATCTTTTCATCAATAATTGTAATCTTTTGAGAAATATTTTCCTGTTCTATAACTTTTATTCCGATGTTCTCAAACATTTCTATGCACGGTTCACTTTTTTTCCTTTTGGCTTCATCTTCTTGCTTGCGTACAATTATTTGAATGCTCACACCTTTTACAAGTAATGTTGTAGAACTCAATACAAAATTTTGCACATCTGATTTCGATAGATACGGAACACTAATAATGATTTTTGAAGCAGCTGATAAAATGTCTTTTTGAAAATCTGATTTGTAATCTTCTGCGGAATATAATTTAGATTCTGTTTGTATTTCTGCATTCTCAGAAATATTTTGTTTTATAGAATAACCAAGATGTTTATAACCTTTCAGACGACTCTGATACATTCTATCAAAAACAGGAATCCGATAATCAACATAATCAAAAATTTGAACTTCATTTTTGCCAGCAAAGTTTCTGTGTAAACGTCCACAATACTGAGCTAAAGTTCCTTTCCAGCTAAAAGGCATTGCGAGCATTAAAGTATCAATACGAGGATAATCAAAACCTTCGCCCGCGTATTTTCCTGTTGCAAGAATTATTAATGATTCATCTGCTGGGACAGCTTTCAGTTTTTCAAGGGTTTCATTCTTTTGTTTTTGGGTACCACGACCAGTTATGAAAATAACATTTTGTGCTGAATCAGAAAGTTTTTCATATAAGATATTCAAATGCTCAATTCGTTCCGACAAAATCAGGGGAGTGCGTCCGTCCTTTACAGCATTTTTTACATCTGCAATTATCAGTTCGTTGCGAGTTGAATTAGAAATAAGTTTTTCATAATATTGATTTATTGAAGGATTTTTTGATTCCGTAAGCTCCGGTACATAATGAAAACTGGAAAATCTCGGAATAAAATAATGTGCAAAATCCTGTGCTGCATTCATCTGTTTTGTTGTAGTAGAATATAAAACAGAACCACACTGATAAAAAATAATTTTCTGATGGCCATCACGACGAATTGGAGTTGCAGTAAGTCCGTAAACATATTTTGCCTTGAAACTTGCAACAAGATTCTCTGTAGAAAAAGCAGAGACGTGATGACATTCATCTACAATCAACATGCCGTATTTATATGAGCGAGGCCTAAGTTCATCAGAACCTTTTTCAATCAAAGAATTTACAATCGCAATATCGACTATCCCAGTTGACTTATTCTTTCCAGCGGCGATTGTCCCTGGTGTTATATCAAGAAATTGTTTTATTGCCTTCTTCCACTGTTCGAGCAAAGCGTGTGATTGAACAAGTATCAGCGTATTAACATTACGCTCTGCAATTAAAGCAGAAGCAACAACTGTTTTTCCAAATCCAGTTCCAGCTGATAAGATTCCAACATCTTCTTTCAATAACGCTTTTAAAGCACCTTTTTGCTCATCATAAAGTTTTCCAGTAAATTGTAAATCAATTTTTTGCCCTGTTTCGCGTTCATCTGTGATTTCATATTTGGCATTTGCTTCTTCAAGCTTTTCAATCACCTTTGGAAGATTTCCTCGAGGAAGCAAGAGATAATCATCATTTTCTTTTGAGCAATCAATGTATCTGGGAATGTTATAAAGAGGCAGATACATCCGCAAGTTTTTGAAATATTCAGGATTAAGAAAAACTGCTGTACGCCTTAAGACTCCCAATGCTTTTTCTGATATACCAGTCTTCTGTAATTGTACATGTTTTGAAAGTACAATTTTGACCAGAGCAGGAAAATCAGATTGATTTAAGGATTCTTTGTTATCTGCAGGAATATTGACTTTCGAATTACCTTGTTTAGCCTGAACTTCAGATTCATCTTTTTCTACAAACTCTGGAAGTGACTTTTCAATTTCATTTATGGTTTTTCGTACAAGTCTTTCTGAGATTTTTTGTACTGAGGATAAGAAAGCCCATTGATCTTCATAAGGTATAAAACTTTCATTAACAAAAACAGAGTGTCCTTCTTTTACTGCTCTCCCTTGCAGAGGAAGCGCAATAAGATTTCCATATCCGCCTTTTGGGATTTCATCTTGATTTGGAAAAAATCTATCAAAGCTTTCAAATGGTATCGAGTGTCGTTTTTGCATTGCTGCTTTTATAATTTCAATTCCAAGATTTCTTGCAAGTCTTGTAGAAATGTTTTCTTCAAAGAAAATCCATAGATGTCCGCCATTTCCAGAACGGGAGATTTCAATATAACTATTAATTCCAAAATCAGAATAGGTTTTATGAACTGCGAGTATGTCGTCTTTCCAAGCGAGTTGATTTTTCGTCGCATGCGAGTCAAAATCCATCGCAAGAAACTTACAAAGATTTCCCTCCATAAGAGGATAGAGGCCGATGACATCGCGGGAAAACTCTTCACGACCTACAAGGTGATTGTAAATGTAATTATCAGTCAACGACACTGGTAATTTGAAAGGACAATTCGCACAGGAATATTTCTTCAAGTCACATTTTCCTGAAAGCCATTTATTACCGCAGACTGGAGAATATCCGCTTTTTTTAGTCATTGTATTAAACCAGCGAAGTGCAAAAACATCTTGTCTGCCAGAAAACAAAGATTTGAATAAATCGATTTTTTGCTGTGGAGTGCTATGGCGATTGATTGCAGGTGTTGAATTAAAAAGAGTATCTGCCACAGGGAGTATTGGCTTGTTTTGTTCGGAGAGAACCGGAAGAGCATTTTGTTTCTCTGTCAGATAAATTCTAACTTCTTTATTTATATCAGACAAGTCCATCAGTAGAGAAATCAGATTTTCCTTAGATAAGGTTGTAAAATACTCTTTCAAGTCCATAAGGCATTTATTCTTCAAATATTATAATTATATCATTTTTTTGACTTCAAGAAAATGTTGTTTATAATACATTTGTTCTTGTTAGTTCTCCTTTCCGCATTTAACCGAATCGTTTAATCGAATCGTTTGACATTTATAATATTTCATATTACATAATTAGAAGTGGTTTCTGGATGATGAACTCCATAAAACAATATAACGAAAATTGACCCTTTTCTTATTAGAATTCCAGTCCGTAACTATCTGTAACGAACTGGAAGCACAATTCATTAAAACTTAAAGCAATCTTCCATGCGCATCATATTGGAACGAGAAATCCCGACTTTTTCTGCAACTGCTTTCCAATGCCTTATATTTTGCTTTATACCATCTACGATTTTTGCAGCTTCATCCTTTTTTATATCAAAATATTTTGCAGTATCAATTGCCACATCAAAATTAAGGGAATTATCCATGTCATCAATGTTCAGAGATAATCCAACTCCATCCGGATTAGGATTTACATCATACATCGGAGAAAGCCTTAAACCCTTCTGATCAAACAAAAATCCGTGATTTCGTAAATGATCATCCGTATTCGTAACAGCAATGCTGAACACAATTCTTTTCAACAGTTCAAGCAGGTCTTCTTTTGGCTTTGAACCTTGCTGCTGTATGCACTGAACTATATCCAGATAGCTTGTCCCATCCTGAGCATTATTTCCGTCTATTTTACCAATAGCAGTCATTGCAGAAATAAAATGAATGCGTTTATTATCAGATGTTCTGTCAAATCTTTTAATAAGAAAGGTACTTCCGTTTTTAGAAAATTTTTCACATTTAGCTTCAGGAACATTCAATCTGCATAAGGTTGCTAATTCATGTATTACCATTTCCCAGGCACCGGAATCAAATTCATCATTCCTTGATGAAAATTTTGCAATCCATAAACTGCCATCAGGAGCCTGCACGGTTGCCTTTGGGCGTGCTCCACCTAACGAAGAGCCTGGCTGAATCAGCATTTGTATTTTTTTCTTTTCTTCTTCAAGTGTAATATCTTCTTTTTCCAAAAGATATGAAGCCTGTTCGAGTTCACGTATTGAGGTCCATATTGGAATTGAATTCTTAGAATCTTCTGCTAAAAAAGGTCCATCCAGCTCAGTTTTAAATCTTAATGCCCCCATTCTGGAAATATCTTGTATTCCAATCACCATATACAAAAATGTTTTTACTCATTTATTTGTCCTTTTATCCTTAGGCGCACGCTTCCTTGTAACCAGCTTTAAATCCTGCAATTTTCTGCCTAATTCATCATCTTTTGCAACTAACAGCATATCCTTTTCAAGTCCCAATGAATTAAGAACCGACATATATATACCCATTGCAACTGACGGTGAACCTTTTTCAACATTTACAAGTGTAGCTCTGCTAATTCCAGCCCGTTCTGCCATAAGTTCACTTGATAAACCTCTTCTTAAACGAGCCAGTTTGATATTTTCACCTAATTCTGTTAGAACCTTCTGAACTGAAGGCAACAAAACAACTGCATTCTTTCCCATAACATCTATAATTATATACATAAATCTATTGATTGTATATAAATATCGACGTTATAAAATAATTTTCTGTTTCAAAATCAAATGAGAGTGTAAAATTTAGTTCGCAATTTCGTATTTAAAATGGGAGCCGATAAAATTACAGGAAGCGGAAAAGGAGAACACAACAGCAACAGAACCGATTACAGAAGCGGAGTGAAGAGGCTTTGATAAGCATGGTTGTTGAGGCTTACACCAACGGAGTTTCCACAAGAAAGATAAAGCACCTTGCAGAAAGTTTGGGGATTGAGAATATCAGTGCCGGTGAAGAAAAAAAAGCTTCTACTCCATCTCCTCCACATCCCGAAAACTCATCTTTTTCCTATCCGTGCGTTTCTGCAACCCCTTTCCGCCGGATGCTTTCTGACGTAAATCGCCGTTAGTCAAAACAGAAATAGACTTTTCACTAGACTGGCGGCGCTTTTTAGCGTCCCCATCCAGTAGTTTCCATTCCCTCGCAGCACAGCTGCTCAAAGACTCATCGCTCCCTACTTTCTTAATCAAAATCTCATTCGCACTGTTAAGATGAAGTGCATAAGGCAGCTCTTTATTTTCACCAAGATATTCAATGCAGATTTCCAGATCTTTAAGACAGATTCCGGCCTTATTCTTGCCGGAGATTTTGGCGTTTTCCCGAACCTTCTTTGCCAGGTTTGCTTCTGTAATAAGAGACTTTTCTTTCATCTGCTCAAGGGCAGTTACTATTTCTTTTTGAATCGGTGTTAAATCAGTCATCTAAAATAGTTCTCAGTTCTTCATAAGTTCTGGCATATTTTTATGAATAATGCCATTTCGATGCTGAATTGGATCGCTTCGAGTCAGAATATATTTTGGAAAATTATCTTTTATTGTTTCAAGAGGTTTGTATTCTCGTTCCTCAGTTTTTTTTCTGCAAGATATTTTTCAAGTTTCTGCTTTGCTACTCCCCTTTTTCAGAAAGCTGGTAAAGCATTCCGTCAAAGTAGATTCCCACGTGACTGTATTTTTCTGTTGTTACGATAATTGCTTTTTAAAATGCGCTGATGAACCTGCGCATATCTTAATTATGATTAAATTTTTTTGTATTCCAATACTTTCTTTACATAAAGTTTATCTTCATGAGCAATATGGGAAAGAATCCACTCATAAAGAAATTTACAGAACTTAATGGCATCTGAAAAATCCATTGAATTGAAACCTTTTGCAGTTTCTAAAACTTTTTTTGTAAATTCATCATGTCTGTTTTTATGTTCTGAAAATCGCTCATAACTAACAAGTTTCATAAGTTTTTCTTCGCTGGAAAAGTGAGTTGCTACATAATTAACACATTCTTTTAAAGTTCCAGCCAGAGCATTCTGCCACTGAGTATTATTGTCTTTCTCGTATTTTAAACGGCTAGCCATAACTTCTGTATAAAGTTTGTTACACAGTTCTACAAGATGCTTGTGCTGCTCATCAATAAGAGGAATACCAAGTGTAAATTTAGGATCCCATCTTATTAAATCTTTATCATCGGTTAAATTTGTTACTGAAGAAGTCGATATATTCATAAAATTATTATAACACAAAAATTACAATAAGCCATAATTTTCTCTAAGACATTGCAAGCTCTTCATCATTAAATTCATTTATCAAGTTATATAGAAGATTTGCATAAGTTTCGCTCCTGGAATCTACTACTTCACCTTCTTCATTCCGTTTTTCGTTTGCTAGAGGAACCAAAATGTACGCACCGCCAAAGCTTTTCTGATAATCCTCCTTTGGAAAAAATTCCGCCCCAGAATATATTCTGATAGTCTGGGGCATTCAATACAAGCTTTGGATTACAAAATCCTGTAAATCCTTTCAGGAGATATTCAATCTAATCATTTTTTAGCATTATCCGATTCAATCAGCTTTTTAAGCCCTTCAACTGCAACTTTGATTGCAATTTCTGTGTCGTGGGCCTGCTGGTTTGGAAGTCCTTTTTTTGCTCTTTCCTGATTTGCCACAACCAGAAAGCAGGAGCCTACCCTTACCCGTAAAAAGCTTCCGGCAATAAAAAGTGCTGCTGATTCCATTTCAGAAGCAAGACATCCCATTCGTATCCAGGCCTGCCACTTGTTTTCCAGTTCATAGCTTACAGGCATCACTTCTGGTTCATGCTGTCCAAAAAATGAATCCTTGCACTGCACAACTCCAACATGATGACGAATCTTCATTTCTTCTGCAGAAGACATCAGCGCATTCACAACCTTTATATCTGGTACCGCAGGATATTCAATAGGTGCAAATTCACGGCTTGTTCCTTCCATACGGACTGCGCCACTGGCAATCACCACGTCGCCGCCAAGAACATCGTCCTGCATTCCGCCACAAGTTCCAATTCGAATAAAAGTGTGAGCTCCACATTTAGAAAGCTCTTCTATTGCAATAGAAGCAGAAGGACCGCCAATCCCCGTAGAAGTAACGCTTACTTTTTCTCCATTCAGATAACCTGTATATGTAACAAATTCGCGTACGTCTGCAACAAGCTTTGCGTTTTCAAAATGCTCTGCAATTTTTGCACATCTTTTTGGATCTCCCGGCATAATAACGTATTTTCCAATATCTTCCGGGCCAACTCCTGTATGATACTGCTTTCCCGAACCTTCTGTATAATCAACCATAATTTGCCTCCAAATCATTTTCTATTATAAATCAAAAAAATTGTATTTTGTAATTTTTTTGATAAACTGATAACATGAAAAAGAACATTAAATTAGCGGGCATTTTTGCCGCATCCGCACTTACACTTGCTTTTTCTGGCTGTTCAAACGACAGCCAGGAACAAAATGCATTATTCAGATATAATGAATTAAATGCAAAAGCTTCTCTGCTTTCAGAAAACCGTTATTCAGGAATCATGCAGGATTTTGGAACAAACACTTATTATCCTGTTGACTTTACTTTTTCTCCAGAAAGTCTTTTTCAAATGGATAATAAAGTTTACAGCAAAGATATTGCAAAATTTGCTGCCTGTATTTCTGCCGATGCATACGATACAACTTCGCTTTATTTAAATTTCAAATCATCGCCAGCATCTGCTTCGGATAACGTAACAATCTATAAATCCCTTGGATTTGCTGATGCTGAACAGTTCAGGTTTGCAAGCTCTGATTTTTCTGAAGATATTAACGACATTTCAAATTTTGTTTTGAGCCACAAAAATATTAAAACTGACACAAAGGAATACGAACTGATTATTGCTGCCATTCAGGGAACAAACAGCTCTATTGAACAGTGGACCAGCAATTTTGATATTGGAGCTGATTCTTCTGAATACACATCAAAAACCGGCTTTCATCCAGAATGGACTGACAAAAATTATCACAAAGGTTTTTACGTTGCGTCTTCAAGAGTTAATGAAAAAATAAATGATTATGTTGCCACTAAAATTTCTCCTTCTGCAGAAAAAATCATTCTGATTACTGGTCATTCCCGCGGTGCCGCAATCGCAAACATTCTTGGAGCAATTTACGAAAAATCCCCTGAATTTAAATCCTTTACATACACTTTTGCTACTCCAAATACCACCGTTGCCTCTGATGCTGCTGATTACAAAACTATCTTCAATATTGTAAACAAAGATGATGTTGTTCGAGCAATTCCACAGGAAAATCTTGGTTTTAGCAAAAACGGAAAAACTCTGCTTGTATCCATCAGCCAGAACGATTCTCTTTCTAAAAAATGGTACTACCTTTGCTCTTTAGAGCGGGAAACAATCACAGGATTTTACGAATCTTCTGGGGCAGAAAAAGAAAGCACAATCGAAGCACTGGAACTTGTTGCTGAAAACCGGTCTGCTGTGTATACAATCAGTTCAGATAAGAATGACCGATATTGCAAAACATCAAAAAATAAATCTGAACTTGAAGCTTTAAAAATTAAAATAGATTCTTCCGAACTTTCTCAATTTGCAAATTTAAGCATAAAAGAATCTACAGAAACACCAGGCAGCTTTGAACTTTCTGGTTTCTTCTGCCCTCAATTCTATTTTAATGCAGTCTGCTCGATGATTACAAATCCGGGAAATATTTCCATTCTTGAAGGTATCACCTCTAAAAAATATTTAAGCTCTGCAGAAAAACTTATAACTGCCGTTGTTACAGACGGAATTGTAAAATCCCACTGCACTGCTTCTTATTATCTGCTTGCTGACAATCTGTCCTTATAAGGACAAAAAATCACAAAAGTTAAACAAAAATAAAATGGGCTGTCCCAAAAGTAATGAGTGTAGCGCTCATTGAGCCCTTCGACAGGCTCAGGAACCACTCGTCGAAATGACTGCTACACTAAATGTGGTGGTTTCGATAAACTCAACCACCGTAATGCAAACTTATTGGGACAGCCTCTTTTATTTTTTTAAATTTTTATTAAACTATTCTTCTACACGTTCAAAATGACGTGTCAAAGTAATCTTAACCTTTCCTTTTTCTACATCAGATGCAAAATATTCAAGGGCATTTTTCATTGCTTCGCTAAGATTCAGTCCATACCCCTCAAAAAATTCCCTGTACTGCTCTTTTGCTTCCTTTGGAAGCTTAAAACCTACCAGAACAGAAGTGTCGCTCTGCTTCTTTTTTGCAGGTTCCTGCTTTTCTGTGACAATCTGTCCATATTTAATTCCATTAGACTCTGCCGCTGGAGGAGCAACCGTTTCTGATGGAACGGCCGTACTCATCTGCCCTTCCCCATTCATTGCGCTTATCTGAGAGCCAATATCAAAGCTAACTTTCTTTTTTGACAGGGCCATTATGCAAGACTCCTTGCAATATCAGCAATTGCATCAAGCGTTTCTTTTTTACATGAAGCAAAATCCTGAACACAAATGTGCATTGTCTGGGCTTTTTTGAAAGCCTGATCAACAGGAATCATAAAAAAGTCAAATTTTTTAAGATTTTTAAGCTGAGAAATCATATCATCCTGGTATTTAATTCTATTATCTTTTACGTTCATTACAATCTTATTGAATTCAGGTTTTTCGTTTGAGTCAAAATCTTTTTTTAATGTGGACAGATTGTCCAGAAAAATCTGAAGTCCGTCTGTTGAAAAATAATCTACCTGCATTACAGCAATAACTTCGTCAGATGCAAGAAAAATTGATTTCTCAAGACCTGTAAAACTTGGGGATGTATCGATGATACAGTAATCAAAATCCTTTGCAAGTTCCGGCATAAGGTGCCGGAAAAGGAACGGCTTTGAATCTCCCATTTTTGTTGCATAGTTTCGTAACTCACCGTTCAATCCTGCTGTAGGAATGTATGTAAGATTTTCAATTTTTGTTTTTGTATAGGCAGCTTTAAGTTCAACGTTTCCGTAAAGAACATCTGCCAGTTCATATTCAAGGTCGTCAAGAAGCCAGCTGGAAGAATTTCCCTGAGGGTCTCCATCAATAAGTACAACCTTTTTTCCCTGACGGGCAAGTTCTACGGCAACAGAAACGCTTACTGTTGTCTTGCCTGTGCCGCCTTTCTGAATTGCAAATGAATAAGTGCGCAATATATTTCCTCCCATAAAAAGTCAACGAACAAGTCGACTTTCTAAAATACTTAATTCATGGCAGTCAAAGCTTCTTCTGCAAAAGACATTGGTTTATATTTGCCAATCATCTTTTGTACATCAAAATCTTTTTTGTCGCTGAGC
>JAFOCI010000007.1 GCA_017381365.1 Treponema sp. | reverse complement strand
GATGAAGCTTGAGGTTTGGGGTTGGACGGTTACGGGTGGGGGAAACTGCGGCGGGATTGGAGTGGCGGCGGAGCCGTTCCGAGCGGAGCGAGGAATGGAACCACGGAAAGCCCGTTGGCGTGGGGGATTTCCGCTAAGGATAGTTTATTTTGCTCTTGGTTTGCTCTTGGTTTGTTTTGATGATAATATTTTTATATGCATATTGTTCATTATCATCTTCCTGGGCTTTTTGAATTTTATGGTTTTTATAAGTTGTTTTTGTCTGTTTTTTTTGAGCATAGAGAATTCTTTTATGAATGGTGTGATATTGGTTCAATTTATGGAGCTCCTGCTGACTGCATGTGGGGTGGTGGGCGTGCCGGGTTTGGAGATAATCTGACGGATGATATTTTGAATTTAATGAACGAATATAAAATTTCGCCTCGTTTAACGTTCAGTAATTCCCTGCTTGAAAAAAAACATCTTTCTGATAAAAAATGTAATGAAATCTGCAGAAAATTTGATGCTGGAGCTGTAAATAATTGCGGTGTTATTGTATATTCCGACTTACTTTTGAGTTATTTGAAAGAACATTATCCTTCGTTCTACTATGTTTCTTCTACAACTAAAGTTCTGACGGATTTTAATTTACTTGTTAATGAACTGGAAAGGGATGAACTTTTGTATGTTGTTCCTGATTTTAGATTGAACGGATGTTTTGACAAATTTAATTGTCTTGCGGCGGAATTAAAAAATAAAGTTGAGTTTTTGTGTAATGAATGCTGCTGGTCTGGATGTAAAGATAGAAAGCTTTGCTATGAAAATGTGAGCCGCAAGAATCTTGGTGAATACTGTCCTGATTTTGTTTGTTCGGCTCCAGGAGGAAACAAAGGGTATAGATTTTCTGAAGCAATGAAAAATCCCGGATTTATTGGTATAAACGAAATTCTTAATATTTATTTGCCTGCTGGTTTTACAAATTTTAAGATTGAAGGGCGCGGGTTAGGCAGCGCAATTCTGCTGGAGTTTCTTTTGTATTACATGGTTAAGCCTGAATGTCAGTTAAAGGTTAGGGAAATGATGTATCTTGATTGTATGCTGGATTTGTTCTGAAAAAATAAATCTGTGTTGCAAATTTTATATTGACATTTGTTTTTTTTTTATAATCCCTACACATTTATTTAAATTAATAGGGGATTTTTTTTATGAAAAAAATTTTGGCTTCAATGGTTGCTCTTGCAGCACTTGCATTTACAAGCTGTACAACAGTAACTCCGGGATGGGGAAATGTAAATAATTTCTCTGGATTAGATGATGTTTTAAATAATGTTAGAGGTGATAAGTATATTTCTAATATTGGACATGAAAGTGTTTCTTCTGAAAAAATTGGTAAAGCAGGTTCTGTTTTTGTTTTTGGATTGATTCCAGTTTCTCATGGTGGTGATATTACAGTTGCAAAGGCAATGAAAAACGGTGATATCAAAAAGATCAATACAGTTGAAACAATAACTACATATTATCCATTTGTTTTCACTAGAACTACTATTGTAACTGGTGAGTAATCTGTGAAAAACTTTATAATTTTAGCAATTGTTTTTGTCATTTCAGGTTGTACGACAGTAACATCTGGCTGGGGCAATGCTCATTATTCAGTTGTTGCTAACGTAGTTCAAAGTGAAACTGGGGTAGTCGGTTCAGTTGTAATAGCAAATTCAAGTTTTTCTAGTACAAGTGATGTTGTGCGAAATTTAAAAGGAAATGCTTTTGTTTCTTCCTTTGAAAATGAAAGCACTCCATCAGAAAAAATTGGTAAAGCAGGTTCTACTTTTTTGTTTGGATTTATAGCTCTTTCTAATGGAGGAGATATTACTGTTGCAAAAGCAATGCAAAATGGTGGAATAAAAAAGATAAATACTGTAGAAACAAAAACTACATATTATCCATTTGTCTTTACTAGAACGACAATTGTAACTGGTGAATAGAACAATAAAAAACTGCATCGCGTTTTATGTTTCAATATGCGATGCAGTTTTTTTATTTCATGCTGCGTACAAGCTGATTACTGCTTTTGCATCAATAATATAGACATAACGCTTCCATTCCTGATGCCAATCAAAGCAGGTAAAACTTTGAATCATATACCATAAAAAATCTCCTTGTCTATCTGAATTCTTAATTCTGTTTTATAGCTATGAAATACAGAAAAATATAGCTGGTTTAATTGAACGAATATAAAATTCCTATTAAAATCAAACCATGGAAAATGCTCTTTATTTAATTCCTGTTACTCTGGGTGATACTGAATATTCTAAGGTTTTGCCGGCTTATAATTTAGAGATAATCAAGCAAATTAAGATATTTATTGTGGAAAACATTAAATATGCAAAACGGTTTCTTGCCAGGATTGAAAACAGTCATGTTGATGACGGTATGTTTTTTGAGCTTAGTGAGCATACCGATGTTAAGGATATTCAGCATTATCTTGATCCGATTTTTAAAGGTGAGCCTATTGGTGTTCTGAGTGAAGCGGGGTGTCCTGCGGTGGCTGATCCTGGTGCGGATATTGTGGCTATTGCCCAGAAGAAAAATATTAAAGTTGTGCCTTTGGTTGGTCCTAATTCCATGATTATGGCTGTTATGGGGAGTGGTTTTAGCGGACAAAGTTTTGCGTTCAATGGCTATCTGCCTGTAAAGCCTGGTGACAGAGCGAATAAATTGAAGATGCTTGAAAGCAGGGCTTTCAAGGAAGATCAGACTCAGCTTTTTATTGAAACTCCGTATAGAAATGCCCAGCTGTTTGATACTGTGATAAAATGCTGCAGACCGGAGACAAAGCTTTGTGTTGCGGCTGGAATTACTACGGACCAGGAATTCATTAAGACGAAGACTGTTGCACAATGGAAAAAAGACGGGCTTCCTGAAATGAAAAAAGTTCCTGCAATCTTTGCAATCTATAAATAATTAAGGCTGAAAATTATGGATAAATCTTATTTGTTTTTTGATATTGAGTGCGCCAACTGTTTTGACGGTGTGGGAAAAATGTGTTCGTTTGGATACGTTGTGGTTGATGAGGATTTTAATGTGCTGGATTCGGATGATGTGGTTATGAATCCTGAAACTGAATTTGACTGGTATCTTTTTGATCCTAAAAATAAATGCAATCTGGCTTATTCAAAGGATTATTTCAGGATGCAGCACAATTTTGAAGCGTATCATTCTGGTATAAAAAAGCTTATGGAAATGACGGACCGCAAGATTGTTGGGTTCAGTTCGGCAAATGATATGGGATTTCTTGTTAGTGCCTGTGAGCGTTACAATCTGCCTGATATTAATTATGCCTGTTACGATCTGGCGGTAATTGTGAATACTGCCAATAATGTGGAAAAGGGAAAAGGCCTTGAAGAGTGGTGCGATGTTTATGGGGTTGATAAGAGCGGGCTTGTTCCGCATAAAAGCGTTGATGATGCCATGATGACAATGCTTCTTGCAAAAGCTTTTTGCGAAAAGACTGGCATTGGAATTGAAGAGCTTCTTGAAAAGAATAAAGGAATCAAGCTTAGTGTTGAAAAATATCTGGAACAGCGGGAAATCAGCCGTCATAACAAGGAAGTCTGTGCAAAAATTGCTGAATTATATGGAAAGAAAGCCCGTGCTTTTTTGACTCAGCGGTTAAAGGGTAATTATGCCTTTGGTTTTAAGATTAAAAATAACGTGGATGAAGCTTACAGACTTGCAAATCTTGTGTACAAGCATGGCGGAATTCTTATGAAATCCTTAAAATCTAACGGAACTATAATTGTTGAAGATGATTGTTCCGAAAACGCTGTTGCTGAAATGAAAAAAAGGAATCTGAAAGCAATTACTGTTTCTGAATTCTGTGACCTTGTGCGGATGGAATAATATGCTGTGTTGTTGGTTTTTTTAAGTAAAATTGTTATATTATAAGAGGTTTTTCTAATTTTTTTTGTGGAGAAGTATATGCCGTTGCTTGATGTTCAGAATATTTCGGTGAGTGTTGAAGAAAAGCAGGTTTTGAAGAATTTGAGTCTTCAGATTGGTGCTGGTGAAACTCATGTTTTGATGGGGCCTAACGGGGCTGGTAAATCAACTTTGGGAAACGCCCTTATGGGAAATCCTGTTTACACTTTGAACAGCGGTAAAATTATTTTTGATGGACAGGATTTAACAGATGAAAAAACTGACAAACGCGCAAAGGCTGGAATGTTCCTTTCGTTCCAGAATCCTCTTGAAGTTCCTGGTATTTCTCTTGAAACCTTTATTCGCTCTTCTTTACAGCAGCGAACAGGGGAACGGGTTAAGCTTTTCCAGTTCCAGAAGGAGCTTAAGGCTAACATGCAGCTTTTGAATATGGACGAAAGTTACGCAAAGCGTGACCTTAATGTTGGTTTTTCTGGTGGTGAACGAAAAAAGAGCGAAATCCTGCAGCTTTTGATGCTTAAACCTAAATTTGCGATTCTTGATGAAACTGATTCTGGTCTTGATGTTGATGCCGTTCGTACTGTTTCCAAGGGAATTGAAGAATATCAGAGAACTCAGAATGGCGGGCTTTTGATTATTACACATTCCACAAGAATTCTTGAAAGTCTGAACGTTACTCATACTCACATTCTTGTGAAAGGTTCGATTGTTCATTCTGGTGATGCTTCTTTAGTGAAGGAAATCAATGAAAACGGATTTGATAAATACATCAAATAGCTTGTTGCGTACGGGGCGTTACGGGGTGTCCCCGTTAGAGGGGGTAGCGGAAGACAGTGGTGGTTGAGCTTGTCGAAACTGCCGCTGGCTGAAGCGAGGGGCAGGCGCCCCTTTGTAAGGAAAAATAATGGCTGAAGAAAAATCAAATATTGCTGATATAAATAGAGAATTTTATGACTTTAGATACGAGGAATCGGAAAAGGATTTTTATCGTATTGAAGCTGGCTTAAATCCGGAAATCGTTAGCAAATTAAGCGAAGAAAAGGGCGACCCGGAATGGATGAAGGAATTTCGTTTAAAGTCGCTGGAACAGTACAATAAAACGGGGGTTTCTACGGACTGGATGCCGAACATAGATGGTCTTCACATGGAAGATATTGCGACTTATGTACGTCCAAAAACTGAAATGAGCGGCAAGTGGGAAGATGTTCCTGATGACATTAAGGATACTTTTGAAAAGCTGGGGATTCCTGAGGCTGAACGAAAATCTCTTGCGGGTGTTGGTGCCCAGTACGATTCTGAACTGGTTTATCATAACATTCAGGATGAAGTTGCAAAGCAGGGTGTTGTTTACCTTGGGTTTGAAGAGGCTTTGAAGAGCGAAGAATGGGGACCGATGGTAAAGGAGTATTTTATGACTCTGATTACTCCAAAAGATCATAAATTTGCGGCTTTGCATGGTGCTGTCTGGTCTGGTGGTTCTTTTGTCTATGTTCCAAAGGGTGTAAAGCTTTCGTTTCCGCTGCAGTCTTATTTCCGTTTGAATGCAAAGGGTGCGGGGCAGTTTGAACATACGCTTATTATTGTTGACGAAGGTGCTGACCTGCATTTTATTGAAGGTTGTTCTGCTCCAAAATATAATGTGGCAAATCTTCATGCTGGTGCGGTTGAGCTTTTTGTAAAAAAAGGCGCTCACCTGCGATATTCTACTATTGAAAACTGGTCTAAAAATATGTACAACCTGAATACTAAGCGTGCAAAGGTTGAAGAGGGCGGTTCGATTGAATGGGTTTCTGGTTCTTTTGGAAGCCATGTTGGATGTCTGTATCCGGAAAGTGATCTTGTTGGCCGTGGTGCAAAGGCTGAATTTACTGGTGTAACTTTTGCCGGTAGTGGTCAGGATCTTGATACTGGTGCAAAAATGGTTCATCTTGCGCCGGATACTACTTCTGTAATTACTACAAAATCAATTTCTAAGGGCGGCGGTAAATCTACCTACCGTTCTGCAGTTTATATTGCGAAAAATGCGGAAAATTCCAAGGCAAGCGTTTCCTGTCAGTCTTTGATGCTGGATAGTGATAGCCGTAGTGATACTATTCCTGCTAATGTTGTTCTTAATGATTCTAGTGATGTTGGTCACGAGGCTAAGATTGGCAGAATCAGTAATGAAGCGATTTTTTATCTGATGAGCCGTGGCATTTCTGAGGAAGAGGCAAGAAGCATGATTGTTTCTGGCTTTGCGAATCCTGTTTCCAAGGAATTGCCTTTGGAATATGCAGTTGAAATGAACAATCTTATTCGTCTTGAAATGAAAGGTTCATGCTAGTCTGGAGGTGGAAGAAATTATGAGTGTTGTTGTATTGAATAAGATTCCTTCTCCTACATGGAGCTGGTGCAGAATGAATAAGACTGAGCTTGTCTGTGATGAACAGATTCTTTCTGCTCTGGAAAATGTTCTGCCGGATGTTCGTGGTGAAGCTGAAGGTCTGGAATATACTGAAAACGGTTCTATTCTTTGGGAAAAACTTCCTGAATTGACTGGCGGAATTGGTGACGATGCTGATTCGCTTTTTGAGGAGGCTGTTCCCTGCGGAATTTCCGTTCTTGCTGGCAAAAAAATCGAAAAACCTGTTGTGCTTGATTACAATTTTGCTCAGGGGATGAATGTTTCTGCCTGCCAGGTTATTCATGCTCAGGAAGGCGCTGAAGTTACTGTTGTGATTGTTAATTCCAGCGATAAAGATGCCTGCGGTCTTGAAGCATTGAAGACTGAAATTTATGCAGAGGCTTTTTCTAAGGTCCATGTCATAAAGGTTCAGCTTTTGGGAGATGATTTTATTCAGATTGATGAAACTGCTTCTTATGCTGCTGAAAACGCGTCTGTAAATGTTACTCATGTTGTGCTTGGCGGCGCAAAAACTTATGTTGGAGTTGGTTCCAGTCTTAAAGAGTATAAGGCCAGTTTCCGTTCTGATCTTGCTTATATGTGTAAGGATAAGCAGGAACTGGATTTGAACTATATTGTACTGCAGTATGGTAAGAAAACTGACTGCAAGATGTATGTGAACGGTACTTTGCGTGATGAAGCAAAAAAAACATACCGCGGAACTATTGATTTTAAGAATGGATGTGCTGGTTCTACTGGTGAAGAGCAGGAAGAAGTTCTGCTTTTGTCGCCTGAAGCTGTTAATAATTCTATTCCTGTGATTCTTTGTGATGAAGAAGATGTGGCTGGTGAACATGGAGCTTCTATTGGCCGTCTTTCTGATGAACAGCTTTTCTACATGGAAAGCCGTGGAATCTGTCAGGAAGCTGCTGAAAATATTATTGCAAGAGCTAAGATTCAGAGAGTTGTTTCCTTGATTGATGACGAAAAAGTTGTTGAACAGACTGAATCCTTTATGAACGGGCTCTTTGGGGAGGAATAATGGCAAACGAATATAAAAAGGATTTTCCGATTTTTAATGCGCCAGAAAACAAGGGTCTTATTTATTTTGATAATGCGGCTACAACTCAGCGTCCTTCATGTGTGATTGAAGCGGAAAAAAATTATTACGAACACAACAATGCAAATCCTTTGCGCGGTTTATATGATTTAAGCGGGCGTGCTACGGAAGACTATGAAAACGCCCGTCATGTTACTGCAAAATTCATAAATGCAAAGGACTGTGAAATAATTTTTACCCGCAATGCTTCTGAAAGTCTGAATCTAGTTGCTTATACCTGGGGCGTTGCAAACATCAAGGAAGGCGATGAAATTGTTGTTTCTGTAACGGAACATCATTCCAATATTCTTCCCTGGCAGATGCTTGCTCAGGCGAAGGGGGCAAAGCTTGTATGGCTTGAGCCTGACAAGGAAACCGGAGTTTTTGCTGAATCAGAATTTGCAAAAATCAATGAAAAAACAAAACTTGTTTCTGTTGCGCAGGTTTCAAATGTTCTTGGAATTACTCACCCTGTAAAGAAAATTGCTGATCTGGCTCATAAATATGGTGCGGTTTGTGTTGTTGACGGTGCTCAGTCTGTTCCTCACATGAAAGTTGATGTAAAGGACATTGGTGCAGATTTTTTTGCTTTTAGTGGTCACAAGCTTTGCGGACCAATGGGAATTGGCGTTCTGTACGGAAAGAAGGAACTGCTTGAAGAAATGCCTCCATTCCTTCGGGGCGGTGAAATGATTGAGTACGTTACTCGTGACAGTGCAACATGGGCTGAGCTTCCTCATAAATTTGAAGCTGGTACAGTAAACGCAAATGGAGCTGTGGGACTTGCTGCCGCAATCAAATATATAGAAGAAATTGGACTTAATAATATTGCAGAACATGATAATGCGCTTGCGGCGTATCTTATGGAAAAGATGAAAAAGATTCCGTTTGTTCATTTAATTGGAAATCCTGACTCTTCAAAACATTGCGGCATTGTGACTTTTACAATTGACGGCGTTCATCCCCATGATATTGCTTCTTTGCTGGATACAGAAAAAATCGCTGTTCGTGCGGGGCATCATTGTGCTCAGCCTTTGGGAGCTTATCTTGGAGTTCCTGCAACGGCTCGTGCCAGTATGTATTTTTATAATGATGAGGAAGAAATTGACCGCTTTGTTCAGGTTCTTTCGCAGATTAGAAAAATGTCTGGATATAAAGATTAGTTTTTAAGGAAATATTTATGGAAACACAGGAACTTTACAGAGAAATTCTTAATGAACACAATATAAATCCAAGTCACAAGACGGAAATGGCAGATGCTACAATCAGTCTGAACGGAGTGAATCCAAGTTGTGGTGACAACATTACTCTTAATCTTAAGGTTGAAGACGGAAAAATTGTTGACGGTTCTTTTACAGGTTCTGGATGTGCTGTAAGTCAGGCAAGCTGCGACATGATGCTTGATCTTATAATTGGTAAAACTGTTGATGAAGCAAATAAACTGAATGATGTTTTTATGGGTATGATTCGGGGTGAAAGTTCCGAAGAAGATATGGAACAGCTGGACGAAGCTGCCGCTCTTCAGGATATTTCTAAAATGCCTGCCAGAGTAAAATGTGCGGTTCTTGGGTGGCGCACTATGAAAGAAATGTTTGAATCAAATTCTAAATGCGCGACTTGTTCGAATCCAAACTGTCATTAATATTTTATTGAATTTGATTTTATGGAGAAATAAAAATGAGTGATTACAAAATTAATACAAGATGTGTTCAGGGTGGTTACACTCCTGGAAACGGTGAACCTAGACAGATTCCTATCGTTCAGTCAACAACCTTCAAATATAGTACCAGCGAGGACATGGGAAAACTTTTTGATCTTGAAGCCAGCGGGTATTTTTATACTCGTCTTCAGAATCCTACTAATGATTATGTAGCCGCAAAGATTGCGGAGCTGGAAGGCGGAACTGCAGCTATGCTCACTTCTTCTGGTCAGGCTGCAAACTTTTTTGCGCTCTTCAATATCTGTGAATGTGGTAGCCACATTGTTTCCAGTTCTTCTATTTATGGCGGAACTTTTAACCTTATTGCCGTAACAATGAAAAAAATGGGCGTTGATGTTACTTTCGTAAGTCCTGATTGTACAGAAGAAGAATTGAATGCCGCATTCAAAGAAAATACTCGTGCAGTTTTTGGTGAAACAATTGCAAATCCTGCTCTTACAGTTCTTGATATTGAAAAATTTGCAAAGGCTGCTCATTCTCACGGAGTTCCTCTTGTAATTGATAATACTTTTCCAACTCCTGTAAACTGTCGCCCTTTTGAATGGGGTGCTGATATTGTAACTCATTCTACAACAAAATATATGGATGGACATGGAGCTGCTGTTGGTGGAGCAATCGTAGATTCTGGTAAATTTGACTGGATGGCACATGCAGATAAATTCCCTGGTCTTTGTTCTCCTGATGAAAGCTACCATGGAATTACTTACGCAACAAAATTCGGAAAGGAAGGTGCTTTCATTACAAAGGCAACTGTTCAGATTATGAGAGACTTGGGTTCAATTCAGTCGCCTCAGCACGCTTTTATTCTTAATCTTGGACTTGAATCTCTCCACGTAAGAATGCCTCGTCATGTTGAAAATGCACAGGCTGTTGCAGAATTCCTTGAAAAGCAGCCGGAGGTTGTTTCTGTAAGCTACCCTGGTCTTAAGAGTAACAAATACTATGACCGTGCAATGAAATATTTTAAGAATGGCGGTTGTGGTGTAGTTTCTTTTGAATTGAAAGGCGGCCGCGATGCTGCAGAAAAATTCATGAAGGCTCTTAAGCTTGCTGCGATTGAAACTCATGTTGCAGATGCAAGAACCTGCTGTTTGAATCCTGCAACATCAACTCACCGTCAGCTTACAGATGAACAGCTTAAAGAAGCCGGAATTCCAGCTGGACTTATAAGACTTTCCTGCGGAATTGAAGATAAGGAAGACCTTATTGCAGATGTTCAGCAGGCTTTGAAAGCAATCTGATGATTGTTTTCAATAAAATATTATTTTTACTTCATTGCGGATTATTGTCAGTCGGCATAATCCGTGATAAAATCGAGACGAACAAAATAAAAATGTCGAAAGACAGATTTTTTGGGGGATTAAATGATCTACACAGCAGAAGTAGAACACATGTGTCCTTTGGCTAAAGGCGCATATCATGGACCAGCTCCTATTCCTGAAGAAGGAAAATGGGTTCAGGTAAAAAAAATTGAAGATGTATCTGGATTTACACACGGTATCGGTTGGTGTGCTCCACAGCAGGGTGCTTGTAAACTTTCTTTGAACGTTAAAGACGGTATCATTGAAGAAGCTCTTGTTGAAACAATTGGTTGTTCTGGTATGACACACTCAGCAGCTATGGCTTCTGAAATCCTTATCGGAAAAACATTGCTTGAAGCTTTGAACACTGACTTGGTTTGTGATGCTATCAACACAGCTATGCGCGAACTCTTTATGCAGATTGTTTACGGTCGTACACAGTCAGCTTACTCAGAAGGTGGTCTTAAAGTTGGTGCTTCTTTGGAAGACCTTGGTAAGAACCTCCGCTCACAGGTTGGTACTATGTTTGCTACTCGCAAAACTGGTCCACGTTACCTTGAAATGACAGAAGGTTACGTTGAAACTTGTGCTATCGACAAAGATGGTCAGATCATCGGTTATAACTGTATCAACTTTGGTAAATTGATGGATGCTTTGAAGGCTGGCAAACCTGCTAACGAAGCTATTGAAGGTGCTCGTACACACTACGGTCGTGTAACAGCTGATCAGGGTATGGTAAAACTTATCGACCCACGTAAGGAATAGGCCGTAATTTTTACATCCGTGTAAAAATTACTCCTCGAGTTTTGCTTACAGAACTCGAACAGGCATTTTACAAAATTAATGACGCCACATCCATGTGGCTATTGAGGAAAATTATGGCAACATTATTTGAAGATTATGCAGGTCGTATTCCACAGGTTAACAAGGCTCTTAAGGAATACGGATTCGCTGAAGGCGAAGAAGGATTGCAGGCTTGTCGTAAGCTCTGCCAGGATCACGGTTTTGATCCATATATGACATGTCAGGAAACACAGCAGATTTGTTTCGAAGATGCAAAATGGGCTTATGTATTGGGTTCAGCTATTGCTATCAAAGAAGCAGAAAAGACTGGTGACAAAACAGCTTCTACAGCTGCTGCTAACATTGGTAAGGGACTTCAGGCATTCTGTTTGCCAGGTTCTGTAGCTGATGACCGCAAAGTAGGTCTTGGTCACGGAAACCTTGGCGCTCGTCTTCTTTCTGAAGAAACACAGTGTTTCGCATTCCTGGCAGGACACGAATCTTTCGCTGCTGCTGAAGGTGCTATCAAAATCGCTGCTAAGGCTAACAACGTTCGTAAGAACAAGCTTCGCGTTATCTTGAACGGTCTTGGTAAAGACGCTGCTCAGATCATCTCTCGTATCAACGGTTTTACTTACGTTCAGACTAAGTTCGACTATTTCAACGGTCAGGGTACAGACAAGGCTTTGACAGTTGTAAAAGAAATCCCTTACGGAAACGATCCAAAACGTTTGTGCGTAAAATGTTACGGTGCAGACGATGTTCGTGAAGGTGTTGCAATCATGTGGCACGAAGGTGTGGATGTTTCTATCACTGGTAACTCTACAAACCCAACTCGTTTCCAGCACCCAGTTGCTGGTACATACAAGAAGGAACGTCTTCTTGAAGGTAAGAAGTACTTCTCTGTAGCTTCTGGTGGTGGTACTGGTCGTACTCTTCACCCAGATAACATGGCTGCAGGTCCAGCTTCTTACGGCTTTACTGATACTCTTGGTCGTATGCACTCTGACGCTCAGTTCGCAGGTTCTTCATCAGTTCCAGCTCACGTTGAAATGATGGGATTCATGGGAATGGGCAACAACCCTATGGTAGGTTGTACAGTTGCTTGCGCTGTATCAGTAGCTGAAGGTTTTAATAAATAGCTAGAACTGATTAAAACCATTGCAACTGGATAACCGCAGGTCAGTTTTCCGGCTTGTCGGGAAACTGAGTAAGCAACCGAAGGTTGCGGCTTGTACAGTTGCTTGCGCTGTATCAGTAGCTGAAGGTTTTAACAAATAGTTTTGCTAAGTAGGGTGTGCAACATTACATTCTACGGTGGCAGATGAATCTGCCGAGCTAGATTATAGGAAACTGTTAAAAAGAGGTTCAGTTAGTTCAAACTGGGCCTCTTTTTTTATTAAAAAAATATTTTTTCATAGCGAGTTAAAAAAATCTGTTATAATAAAGGAAGAGTATTGTTTATGAAGAAAATTTTCTTTTTAACAGAAGAAGGTCGTTACGTTTTTAAAGAAAACTGGTACTTGACGAGAATTTTAATTGTGAGTTTTTTTGATTATGGAGAAAATTTCGTAAAAAGAGTTATATCAGAAATTCCTGTATGAGCCATGAAATTCCTACTCCGATGAATGCAATTGCAGGAATCAGCGAGCCGGCTCTTGATTTCAATCTGTCTGATTCTTAAAAAAATACAATTCGTCAGATTCGCTCTTCTGGAGAGGCGCTTGTCGGCATCGTCAACGATATTCTTGATTTTTCTAAGATTGAATCTGGCAAAATGGAATGACCGGAAATATAAGGATTATACGATTCTTGTTCACGCATTAAAAAGCTCTGTAAGAATAATTGGCGCATAAAATCTTTCTAAGCAGGCGGAATATCTTGAATCCTTCGGAAATCAGCTTAAGACCCCTGAAAGTGGAGTTCTTGTTTCTGAAATGCGGTTTACAACATTGATTTTGACCGCATCCTGAAAAATTGTTGCAAATGCTTTGTAGGCTGTAATGCTATACACTAAACTGTTTTTTTCTACTATAATGTAACCATGAATACTTGTGAAATTAAATGTGTTGCAAAGGACGGAGTTGCTGTACCTTCTTATGAAACTTCTGGAGCCGCTGGAGCAGACGTTCGTGCTTTTTTAAATGAACCTGTTGTGATTCCTGTGGGAAAGAGAGCTATGATTCCAACAGGATTGTTTTTTGCTATTCCGGAAGGTTTTGAAATTCAGGTGAGACCTCGTTCCGGGCTTGCTGCAAAAAACGGTGTTACAGTTTTGAATACTCCCGGAACAATTGACAGCGATTACCGTGGAGAAGTAAAGATTATTCTTATAAATCTTGGTGATGCAGATTTTACTGTAAACAACGGTGACCGCATAGCTCAGCTTATTGTTGCTCCTGTAACTCAGGGGATTTTTGTAAAAACTGATAAGCTGGATGAAACTGAACGTGGAGCCGGTGGTTTTGGTTCTACTGGAGTAAAAGCTTGAATCAGATAGAAAAGCTTCTGTCTAATTATCGAAAGATAAAAAAAAGCATTAAAACATATATTCTCAACAAATATGAGCTTTGTTACCAGTTTTGCATAAAGCATATAAAGCCGGTTTACGATGGCATTCTAAATAAAATAGATGATTTTTGCGTAAAATATCTTGGAAAAGGTAAGCTGGGAAACAATGTTCTTGTAAAATACCTCTGCAAAGAGCTGATTCTTTATTTTGGCGTTTCATTTCTCTTTTTCTTTATGATTTTCTTTGTAAATCAGATTCTGCTGCTTATTGGAGAATTATTAAAGCAGCGGGTTCCTTTTAGAGATGCTTACAGACTTATGGTTTATACGCTTCCATTTGTAATATCCCAGTCGGCACCTTTTTCAACTCTTGTTGGATTTTTGATGTGTCTTGGGCGAATAATGAGCGATAATGAAGTTTTGATTATCAGAGCGTCTGGGCAGAGTTATATTATTATTATGATTCCAGTTTTTATTCTGGGAATAATCATTTCGCTTGTGTCTTTTTTTGTAAATGATTATCTGCTGCCAATTGGAACAATCAAATATAATGAATTGTATCGAAAAATTTTGACTTCTAATCCGTCTGTTCAGCTGGAACCAAATTCAATAAAATTCTTCAATAAATCAATTTTAGTTACTGGTGATGTTACAGACTCAAAAGTAAGTGATTTGATTTTTTTTGATGATCAGGATGATGTTCAGCGGATTATTGTTTCTGGAAAGTCAAATCTGATTTCTGCACGAGATGAAGGCGTTTTAATGCAGATGAATATGAATGATTCTGTTGTTGCTTCTCTTGATGTTAAAAATAAGCATGATTATGAAGTTCTTGATGCAAAATCAATGACAATGAACATTTTTGATTCTGCTGTATTGAACACAAATTACAGAACTTCTCCTCGCGAAATGACTTCCTTTGACCTTGGGCGTCAGATTCAGCTTATGAAAAAAATGGAAAATATTAATCCAAGAGCGTTGAACCAGTATCGCATGGAATATTATAAGAAATTTTCCAGTCCTTTTGGTTCAATATTTTTTGCTGTTCTTGCGTTACCGCTGGCTTTTCTGTTTGGTAAACATAATGGTCAGACAATTGGTCTGATATTTGGACTTGTTATATGTGTTTTGTATTGGGCAATGATGATTATCGGTCAGATGTTTTCTCTGCGTATCGGTATTGATGCATTTATTGCCATGTGGCTCCCTGATACTATAGTCGGTGTTACGGGTGGTTTGCTGTATTTCACTCTTAAACGAAAATGAAATTAGTTGCGTATCTTTTCAGAAGATTCATTCCAATATTTTTAGGTTCTCTTGGATTTTTTTCCCTTGTTCTCATTCTGGTAGATCTTCTTATGAACCTTACAAATTATCTGCAGAATGAAGCAACAGCTATTCAGGTTGCACAAGTAATGCTTTTGTATTTTCCAAAAACCTGCTGGTATGCAATGCCACTTGGGGTTCTGTTTGCAGTTGCGTATACATTAAGTGATTTATATGCCAGTAACGAACTTACTGCAATTTTTTCGTCTGGTGTATCGCTGCTGCATTTTACGTTTCCTCTTCTTGTTTTTTCCGTTTTGATGAGTGTAGGGTTGTACTTGTTTGAAAACTATCTTGTTGTTCCAACCTATGCAAAAAAAACGGCTCTGCAGGGACAGCTTCTAAAAGAGCAGAAATCGTTGAATAAAAATAATATTGTTGTGATTTCTGATAACGGTAAAATTATATACAAAGCTAAATTCTATGAAAACAATCAGAAACGGCTTACAGATTTGTATCTTGTGTATAGAGATGATAATAAGCAGCTTGATTCAATAATTCATGCTGATTCTGCTATCTGGATGGAAAGTTTGAATCGATGGTCTTTGATGAATGGAATTCAATATAAATATGACGATAATACTATAAAAGCAATAGTTCCAGAAAAAGAGCTTACTGACCGTTTGGAAGAAAGCTATGAAACTTTTCAGAATAATGTTGTAAATATTGCGGAAGTTGATTCCCATGCTGCAAAGATTTATATAAATCACTTAAGGCGTACAGGTTTACCTTACAATGAGGCACTGGCGGAATATTACAAAAAATTTGCATTTCCGGCTATTGTGTTTATCGTAGTTTTTCTTTCTATCGGATTGTCTGGAAAATCGCGTAAAAATGTTCTGCTCATAAGTCTGTCACTTTCTGTAAGTGCAGCTGTTTTATTTTATGTACTGCAGATGATTACCATGCTGCTTTCAAAGTTTGGATATATATCACCTTTTATGGGAGCCTGGTTTCCGGTTTTCCTGTTTATTGTCATTAGTATTGTTCTGTTGCATTACGCACGAACATAATTTTTGGAGTTAATATGAAAATTTTTAATGTTTTGCACAAAAGTTCTGCAGGGAGAGCAAGAACAGGCCTTATGGAACTTCCTCATGGTGTTGTTCACACTCCAGTTTTTATGCCTGTTGGAACCTGCGCAACAGTAAAGGCCATTTCAAAGGATGATCTTGAAGAAATAGGATTTGAGATTATTCTTGCAAATACATATCATCTTTTTCTGCGTCCAGGTCCAGATCTTATTAAAGAGGCTGGTGGTCTGCATGGTTTTTCTCAGTTTAAAAAGAATTTTCTTACAGATTCTGGTGGGTTTCAGGTATTTTCTTTGTCTTCTTTAAGAAAAATCAATCCAGAAGGGGTAAAATTTCAGAGTCATCTTGATGGAAGTTATCACATGTTTACCCCTGAAAATGTTGTTCAGACACAGTCAAAATTTAATTCTGATATTCAGATGCAGCTTGATGTTTGTTCTGGTTACGGAGTAGATAGAAAAGAAGCTGAACGTGCTCTTGAAATTACTTCTGCGTGGGCAGAAAGAGCAAAAAAACAGTGGCTTGAAGAACAGGAAAAAGGTTACAAAGGAATTCTGTTTCCCATTGTTCAGGGAAATTTCTTTGAAGATCTCAGAAAAAAAAGTGCCGAATTTGTTACAGGGCTTGATTTACCTGGAATTGCCATCGGTGGTCTTAGTGTTGGTGAACCGCCTGAAAAATTTGCTGAATTCCTTCAGTTTACAATGCAGTATTTGACAGAAGAAAAACCTGTTTATGTAATGGGAATTGGAACTCCAGAATATATTCTGGAAGCTGTTGCAGACGGTGTTGATATGTTTGATTGCGTTCTTCCAACTAGAAACGCAAGAAACGGTGCATATTTTACCCATGATGGTCAGCTTTCTATCAAACAGGAACGCTTTAAGCACGATTTTAAACCAATTGATCCTGAATGTAACTGTAAAGTCTGCCGCACTTATTCCCGAGCATATTTACGACATCTTTTTAAAGAACAGGAAATTTTAAGTTCCATGCTTGCTTCATATCATAATCTTGCATTTTTGCATCAGATGATGAATGAAATTCGTCAGGCAATTACGGAAGACCGTTTTTACGAATACAAGGCGAATTTCCTTAACCGCTACAAAGAGGGTAATATTCAGTAATGAAGAAAATTATTTTATTGTTTGCAGCAATGTTCTCTTTTTTCTGCAGCATTTCTGTTTTTTGTGAAGAAAATGAGCAGAATCTTTCAGCTTTTTCTGAAAATTCAATGTCTGATGACACTGGATCACAGCAGGAAGTTGCATCGCCTTATGTAGAAGGCTATGATGATAATTCTGGTGTCGTAACTCGTAAAGCGCAGACAGATGATACAATTGATGCTCCCTATGGTGAAAATATTGACGACACAATTTCGGAAGAGTCAGCAGATGCAAAGACTGGCGAAGAAGATGTTGCGCAGGGCGAAGGCAGTTCTATTGATGCGGATGATATTGTTCAGTCAATTTATGGTGTTCCGGAACAAAAAGACAAAGTCTCTGATGAAGATGAATATGGTGATGATATCAGTAGTATTGTTGTAACAATTCCTGAGCCAATGAAGCCAAAAAAAGCTGATTCAGAAAAGCTGGAAGCCGCAAAAAAGAAGGATGAAGATAATTCAGATTATAAAGAAAAGACAGAAACTTTAAAATATGGTACTCCTTCTGAAATCAGCGGTGTTGTAGATAAAATTGTAGATGAAGAAGATGTTCGCTATATCGATGAACTCTACGAATTGTTTTATGCCACAAACAGCAATGATGTAAGAAGCAAAATTCTTGATTATTTTGGAAAACAGGAAGATCCATGCCTTTCTGATTACGTTGTAGAAATTCTTGATGATCCTTATGATGTTACAAACTCCTTTGTTTCAAAATGTATGCAGTATGCAACCCAGGTAAAATGTAAGGAAGCTGCTCCTGCCCTGGTAAAAATTCTGGAAGGTGAAAATGAGGATTATTTTAATGCTGCGCTTTCTGCATTAGGTAAAACTGGCGGAAAAAAGGAAGCAAAATATCTGGCAAAATATGTTTCCCGTGATGATCTGGAAACTCCTGTTCGCCAGGCATTGATGCGAACATTGGGGCAGATGAATGCGGAAGAAACATGGGAACAGATTGTGGAGATTGCTCAGAATGAAGATGAAAACGGCTTTGTCCGCCAGTATGCTGCAGAAGCAATCGGCAACATGAAGAAAGACGAATCAATTCCAATTCTCATAAATCTTTATGAAAACAGCGACCCGAATATGCGTGAATATTGTATAAAAGGGCTTATGAATTATCCTGATTCAGAGAAAGCCTGCAATACAATTCTTCAGGGAATTCGAGATGACCACGTAAAGGTTCGTCTGCAGTCAATTAAGGCTTGCCGCGAAATGAAATTGAAGGGTGCCGTTGATTTTTTGATTTACCGGGCTAAAAATGATAATGAAGCTTCTGTAAAAAAGGAAACTTATCCTGCTATTGCAGAATTGAATACAAAGCAGGGAAATGAATTTTTAATTGAACGGATTACGGATAAAAAATCCGCTGATTCTGCAAAAACCATGGCCGTAGAAGCTTTGTTAAAATATAACGAACAGGATACTGGCGTTGAAGAAATTGCAGCCCTTGCGAAAGAGGTTGTGCAGGACGACAGACGCAAACCAATCCGAAAAAGTCTTGGCCGCATTCTTGCAAAATATCCAAAAAAAGAATTTGCAGAAGTCTGTTCGCTTTACATTGCATCTAAGGATGCAGAAACCTGCGGTTTTGGAATTGATATGTATAAAAGCGGCCGCTACAACGAAGCAGTGGACGCCCTTACTGAACTTGCAAATTCCAAAACTGGCAATACAGCCAACCGTAACCGCGCAAAAAAACTGCTGGGTATAGAAGATTCAGAATCAGACAAATAACTGGTTCAACGTTCTGAATTTTTCGTTTATAACAGAAAGCTGCTGTTCTGTAAACATATCTTTTGCTTCGTCTGCCAGTGTTTCCAGAGTGGCAAGGCTTTCGTTCAACGCTGTAGAAAATCCTCTGGAAACCTTGTTCCAGTAAGTCCCTTTGCCGTCTGTAAACATACAGATGAATCCGTATTCCTTACTTTTCTGCTTTGCAACTGTAACTTTAAGAATGTTATCAACCGCAGAAGTGATAATCAGTGCTGCATGTTCTTCATTGATGTTGATGTTAAGTTTTCTGTTCCATTCCTTTTCAGAAATCGGCTTCAAGGTCAATATTTTGCCAATTTTAATAGCAGTGGAAAGTTTTTCGTCATCTAGCAAAGAAAATCCAGTTTGATAGATTATCTTAGATTTTATTCCACCAATTGTTTTTATTTTGCCTTCATCAGTTTCTGCTTTTGCAGCTTGTATGAAATCTTCATATTTAAGCTGAGCCTGTTTCTTTCCATGAACTTTTTTGATTCCAAAACTGAATCCACCGAATGAAATTTCATCACCATCTTTATTTTCTTCAATTTTTTTATCTGTTTTGCCGTTCTTTCTGTTTGCAGCCCGTTCCAGATTTTCAGACTGCATTTCCATCGTTCTGACAGGCTTGCAGCTTTCTAACTGAGTCATTAAGGCTGGCGAAAGCTGATTCAATATGTTCTTAGTAAGAGGAGAAACACTCATTGCATACATTCGCGATGTTTTTACAATTTCACCTGCAACAATATACAATGGATCCTGTTTGAACATTACACTGCCAGGATGAATAAAAATATTGTCAGCAGTCAGACTTTTGTATGTATCTCGTTTTACCCGCACACAAACAAACTGAATCATACCTGCAGAAATACAGCATAAATAATCTGATTTTGAACCGCCTGCAATAACAGGAATGTTCATGTGGGCAACGATATCTTTAAGCTGAAGATCAATATTTTCAATTTCCTTCATAATTCTTTCATCCAGATAGAATTGATGACAGAAATTTTCCTTGTTCTCTGTTTTTTCAAATGCATAAAAAAGATTCAGATATGAAACAAAATCACCTTGAATATCTCTGAAAGTATGATGTGCTCTGCGGGCTTCCATTTCTTCTCCAGGAGGCAGAATAAACGGTGAATTTGCAGACAGGAATGAAGCCGCAATAAGAACTTCTTCCAGTACATCAGGATAACGCATTATTGATTCAACGATTATACGGCTGATTCTTGGTTCTAATGGAAATGCTACCATCATTTTTCCGATTGAGGAAAGGGAATTGTCCTTGTCCAGCGCGCCAAGCATATTCAGTGTATCAATTGCGCCAAAAATATTTTCCCGCTCTGGCGCAGAAATAAAATCAAAATTTGCAAAATCCTTAATTCCCAAATCAGCCATCTGAAGAATTACTTCGCTTAAGTCTGTTCTGTAAATTTCTTCTGTTGTATACATTGGTCGGGTATCGAAATCTTTGCGTGGGTACAAACGGTAGCAGGTTCCTGGCTGTGTTCGTCCTGCACGGCCTTTTCGCTGATTGCAGCTGGCTTTGCTTACTGCGGTCTCTATCAGGCTGGAAGTAAAAGTGTGAGGATTATAGAAATTCAGTTTTGCAAGTCCTGAATCAATCACATTTGTTATATCAGCAATTGTTACAGAAGTTTCTGCAATGTTTGTAGAAATGATGACTTTCTTTTTGCCATCTGGCGCTTTCTTGAAAACCCGCTCCTGATCTTCTTTTGAAAGTCTTCCATAAAGTGGCAGAGTGTGAATCTGTTTTGCAAAACGTGATGTATCAAGGGCTTTCATACAGTCTTTAATGATTTTTTCCCCAGGAAGGAAAATAAGGATTCCGCCTTTTTCGTCATTGTCAAGAATACGCTCTACTGTTGAGCAGATTTTGTTGATGAGTGCATCGCAGGCGGCATCGTTCAATGTGCTGGCAGATACAAGAGGAGGGTCATAAACCATTGCAACCGGGTATGTGATTGTTTCGATTGTTACAATCGGGCAGTTTCCAAAATAACGGCTGAATGCTTCTGCGTTCATTGTTGCAGAGCTTACGATAACCTTAAATTCTTTACGAACTTCCAGAACTCGCTTTAAAAGTCCCAGTACAAAGTCAATGTTAAGACTTCTTTCATGAGCTTCATCAACCATAATGACAGAATATTTGCTGAGCCAGGGATCAAGCTTCATTTCCTGCAGCAGAATACCGTCTGTCATAATCTTGATTTTTGTTGTTTCATCCGTTTTGTCTTCAAAACGCATTTTATAGCCAACAAGACCAGGATATGTCGTTCCCAGTTGCTTTGAAATAAATTCGCTTACAGAAAGGGCTGCGATTCTTCGAGGCTGCGTTACAGCAATCATTCCTGTCTGGTCATAGCCAGCTTCGTGCAGAATTACAGGCAGCTGAGTAGTTTTTCCTGAACCAGTTGGACTTTGTACAACAATAACCTGATTTTCTTTTAACGCTTCAAGAATGCGTTCCTTTTGCTGGTATACTGGTAAATTCTGATATTCTATCGCCATGTTATAGTTTCCTTGGTTTGTTCTGTAATTTTTTTTCTTTCCTGAATATATTTTGACCATTTAGGCCGGCCATTTTCTGCCAGATAATTTATAAAATCGTCATCAAGCTTTTTTATTATAAATTCCCAATTTGAATTTATATAAGTTGTGATGAAATGAGTTTTATAATCATTAATAAAAGGTTTTCCCTCGAATTCTGACTTTGAAAAATTAATTTCCATCAGATAGGCATCACCAGTGTGATCTCTCGGGTTGGATGGATTTTCAAAGTCAGGCTCCCAGCGTTGTCCGCTGATTACATTCCCGTTACCATATATTATAACTTTTTCCAGTCTTTGTGTCGCCTTATTTCCTATAATTTCTTTTTCTCTAGGAACATGAGGATGATTTGTCCATAAAACATCTACGCCGTTGTCAAGTAAACTGTAGTAATAGTGTCTTCGTTTTTCATCAATTTCAAAAACATATTCAGGTTCTTCAGTATGTATGGAGAGTACAAAAATATCACAGGGATTATTTGTTCTTAGCTGACTTATTATTTGTGTAAAATTTTTCCATTCTTTTTCTGTTGGAGAAACAAAATTCATGTATGATTTGTAGGTTGGTCTGTTAAGAATTTCCGTGATAGCGCAGAAAAGAATTGTCCAGTTTTCTTTTTTTATGATTCGGTATGAAAAGTGGTCACCGGAATTTTCAGTTAATCCAGAAAAATAAACAGGACGGTTAGAAGAAGCAGTCTGTTGTTCTATTTTATCGGCCCAATTTAAAGTAGATTTTATACCATCTAATCCCTGATCATTTGAATGATTGTTTATGATTGAAAAAACGTTGAATCCCGCAGAAATAGCTGCTTCTGGATATTCATCATGCATATTAAAATTTGGAAAAGAAGAGTATGGTAAATTATTGCAAACAGGTGCTTCTAAGTTTGCAAACGCATAATCACTGGAATGCACTGTATCTCGTATTGAATCCCAAATTTTTTCATAGTTTGACATATTAAAATTTGGTTTATGAGCCATTATGTCACCAGCAAAAAGAAGTTTTATATTTTGACCTTCAGTATTATTTTGCAAAGATTTTTCTTTCGTTCTATTTTGAACAGTTGCACAACTTGTAATGAGAAAAAGAAAAAATAAAAAAATGTATAAAAACTTCATTTTTTAATTATAACATATTTGCGTTTTTTTTAAAAATTTAAAAAAAAATAAAGCAAAATTTAGTAATTTATGTTATTCTTTAATAATAGGAAAAAAGTATAAGAAAATGAATGAGATTGTAAACGAACGAGAACGAAAATATAAGCATATCATAGAAATTGAAAGTAGTCTCGACGAAATTCAAGACGTAGACGTTCTTCTTGAGCGTATTCTTACAGAAACGCGAAAGATTGTAAATGCGGATGCAGGTTCAATTTATGTTGTTGATGGTAATAATCTTAAAATTAAATATGCTCAGAATGACACTCAGTTGAGAGCGCTTCCATTAGGGGAAAAGCTTCCTTATTTATTCTTTTCGTTTCCTATTAGTACAAACTCTATTGCAGGTTATGCCGCAGCTACAAAAGAAACTCTTATTATTGATGATGCATATGCGGTTCCGGAAGATAAGCCTTATCGTTTTAATAAACAGACAGATATAACTACAAATTATAAAACAAAATCAATTTATACAATTCCTCTTGTAATGAACAATGGAATCCTTCTTGGTGTTTTGCAGATTATAAACAAATTGGACGAAAATGGCGAAGTGATTTGTTTTTCAAACGAAGATGATGCGTTTATTTCTCATTTTGCTCTTGCTGCTGTGCGGGCAATGAAGCGAGCTTATGATACAAAAGAAACTCATAGAAAAATGCTTCGTCTTTCTGAATTTCGTGATCCAAAAGAAACTTATCTGCATGTAGAAAGAGTTTCCAGCATTGCACTTGAAATATATGACCGTTGGGCATTTGAGCAGAACATTCCAGAAGAGGAACGTTATGTATATCGTGACAATTTAAAGATTGCTGCTAAATTTCATGACATTGGAAAAGTTGGTATTTCTGATATTATTCTTAAAAAGCCAGCTCGTTTTAACGATGATGAACGTTCAATAATGAAAAGCCATACTTGTCTTGGAGCCCTTCTTTTCGATCCTCCAGAAACAGAACTTGATAAAATGACTTTGGATGTTGCATTACGGCATCATGAGCGTTGGGATGGCGAATCTGCTGGTTATCCTGGAAATTCATATTCAGTTGATAATCATTTTGAAAATTTTCAGCTTGGAGAACCTATCGAAGTTCAGAAACCTCTTAAAGGTAAAGAAATCCCTCTTGCTGCAAGAATAGTTGCTGTTGCAGATGTTTTTGATGCTTTATCACATAGTCGTTGTTACAAAGATTCCTGGAGTCTTGATGATGCTTTTAATGAAATCTTGAACAGTTCAGGAACACAGTTTGATCCAGAAATCGTTCTAGCTTTTATGAAAGTTCGTAATCGAGTAGAGAAGATTCTTCTTGAGTTTAAGGATTAATTTTATTGCTGCTTTGAAATTATATTTTCAAAACAATTGCGGAACTTTTTAAATTGTTTTTCTCCATAAACGTTGGTTCCGCCACCAAATCCTAGTTGTGCAAGCTGTAAGTCCAAATTTCTGTCTTCTATTCGGTTATGGATGTTATTTTTTGTGAATAAAGTTCCACGGTCGTTGATTACTTGTATGTTTTTGTTTACAAGTTTTTCTGCAAGAATAATATCACGAGTAATCACCAGGTCTGATTGTTCTGCCATTGAGAATATGTAGTTATCTGCGGCATCTTTTTCTTTTTCGCAGATTATCATTTTAAATGAATCTTTTTTTGCAGAAATATTATGATTTGCAACAAAAAAAACTTCTGTATTTGTTCTTATTCCGTAATTAACGATATAATCACGAATCAGAGAAGGGCATGAGTCTGCATCTATCCAGATTTTTGAAATCATAATACCTTGTCGATTTTTTCTATTAATTCTTTTGTAATTTTGTCTGCCTGCTCATCAGCATTATTTTTCTTTATAGAGTTCTCTAATTTAATTTTTCGACCTTGTTCTTTGTACAATTCATCTGCAATCATTATTCCAGACAAAATTGAAATCTGTAAAGGAGACTGTAAAGTATTTGATTTTTCAAGCTGATTTACAATTCTTTTGTAATAACCGAGAATTTTGTTTAAGTATTCAGAATCTTCGTTTGCTTTAATTGCAAAAGAAGTTCCTAAAAGATCTATCTGCAAATTTCCCATAATTAATTAAAAGATGTCGAACTGTCCGCTTTCTTGACTCTGATTATCATCCTGAGAAGAAACCTCATTCATATCAAAAAAACTCTGCTGCATTTCTTCTGATTCTGTTTCTACAGGTGTGGAAACAACAGGTTCTGAAGCTGGAACATAAGTTTGCGATTGAGCTATAGGGTTTTGATTAGGTACTTGTGCCTGCTGAACTGATTGTTCTGGAGCAGGAGTTTGTACTGGCTGCTGAATTGCAGCGACAGGTGATTGCATGGAGCCTGACGAACCGATTACATCAAGTACAGAATTCTCTATATTGTTGAACCGGTTAATCAGGTTTACGATTTTACTCTCAATCAGACCTTGATCCTGTTCAAAAGATGAAAGCTGCTCCGACTTGCTGGAAAGCGCATTTGTGAGCTCGGCACATTTACTGCGAAGAGCATCGTTTTCAGCCTGCAGCTGTGTAATTTTATTCACAGCACTTTCAACTTTTTTTTCTAGAACTAAAATCTGATCGAGAGAAATCATTTTCGCTTCCTTATTTCTAATTAAGCGTTAAGAGCTTTTTTTGCAGCTTCTACAACTGCTTTGAAAGCTACTGGGTCTTCGATAGCCATATTAGAAAGAGCCTTGCGGTTGATTGTAATACCAGCTTTTGTAAGACCATCGATGAAACGTGAGTAAGAAAGACCTTCATCACGAACTGCTGCGTTGATACGAGAAATCCACAAAGCGCGGAAATTGCCTTTGCGATCACGGCGGTCAACGTATGCGTGGCTAAGAGCTTTTACAACAGCATCTTTAGCAGGTTTATAGTTTGATTTACGATCTCCGTCGAAACCTTTAGCAAGCTTTAAGATTTTAATACGGCGATTCTTTCTTTTTGTTCCGTCTATTGCTCTTGACATATTTTATTCTCCATTAACCGTAAGGCAACATCTGCTTACGAATTTTCTTTGCGTCAGCTTCTGCAACATAACCTGTTTCACGGAGCTGTCTCTTTCTTTTTGGTGAACGCTTTGTCAAAATATGACGAAGGTTCTGTTTCTTGTGCTTAACTTTTCCACTACCAGTCAAAGAGTAGCGTTTAGCAGCAGACTTCTTAGTCTTCATTTTAGGCATTGTCTTGTACCTCTAAAAAATTATTTGGCTTTTGCTGAAATTGTCATAGACATTGTTTTGCCATCCATTGCCGGGGCTTTTTCTACAACATACGCTGAAGTAAGCCGTTTCAATACTTCATTCAGGACATCATATCCGAGTTCTGTGTGGGCAAGTTCACGACCGCGGAAACGGATTGTTACTTTTACCTTATCTCCCTCATCAAGAAATTCCTGTACATGTTTGGCTTTTGTATCAAGATCTCCCGGGCCGATTTTTGGCTGCATGCGGATTTCCTTCAACTTGAGTACTTTCTGATTCTTCTTGGATTCTCGGAGCTTTTTTTCCTGTTCGAATCGGTACTTGCCATAATCAAGTATTTTGCAAACCGGTGGGTTAGCATTTGGACTTACTTCAACAAGGTCAAGGTCTTTTTCCTTAGCAAGTTTAAGAGCCTCCAGTGTTGGAACGATTCCCTTCTGATTGCCCTCATCATCGATAAGTCTAACCTCGCGGACACGAATCATTTCATTAACCCGCTGTCCTTTTGAGTTGTTTTTGTTGTCTGTGTATGCCAACTATCCTCCTAGTGTCTGAAAACACTCTTTCATGTAAACGTATTTAACATTATATCTGAAAATTGATTGATTTGTCTATATTTAACTGAGTAATCCAAGGAATTACTCAGTTTTTTTTTGATTCTTTTCTTTAACGAAAACAGCGGTCAGGTTCGTAATCAACGCTTGAACCAAGGTTTTCTTCGTAATTTGTATCTGAAACTGATTCAAAGACACTTTTTTCGATAATCTGCTGGTATAGCTTTTCGTTCATTCTGTAAAATTCTCTTGTAATCATCTGATCTGCATAATAGCTGTATTCATATTTGCTTGTGTGGCTTTTTAAAACGATATGCTTTTCTTCTGAAATATATGGTTCATTCGTAACTGGATTTTTTTCGTAAAAATATTCAATGATTTCATCTGTATAGCCGCTAGTAGAATAAACCTCTTTTGCCGCAGTTTTATCTGGATTCGCAATTATGTTCACGATATAGCATAAATCACCGATTTCTTTTGAGGAATTTGAATTGTAGCATCTGTATTCGATGTAGCTGTCTTCAAGTTCTTCTGGGCGATATGTAAATTTGAAAATATAATAATACGTATCTAAGAGCTCTGTGTCTGCAGAAGTAAAGTCATATTTATTTTCTGTATAGAACTGAGATTCAAGAGTTCCTTCCGGTGTATAACTGATTTCGTATTCTTTTTCTATCCTTTTAACTCCTGAAGAAACTTCTGCGGTTTTTCCTGAAGTATTGAATATGAGATTGTTGGTATAAAAAACTTTATGAGAAACTATTTTTGTTTCTTCATCATTATAAAGTGTTTCTGTGTAATAGGAAACTTTGTTTCCATCAATCGGACTGTAACGACATTCGATCATCAATTGATGATCATCAGTAAATTTTTTGTATGTTACAGAATCTGCCACGTCTTTGTCTTTTTCAAAAAATTCATAAAAGCTTTCATTTCCTTCGTCGTTTGTTGAAAATCTGGAGTGTCCCAGTAGTTCTGATTCTGTATTTGTATTTTTATACACTTTTGTTGTGTAAACACCTGTGTCTGTTGTTAAATCAAAATCTGTGTAATCAAAAACTTCATAACTTATAGGGGTTATACAATCTTTATCAAAATATGTTATTGAAGAATAGTGCTGATTGTCTGATTCGTACTCATAGAGTACACAATCTGTTACGTATACTGGCTCTGTGTATTCAGAAAAAGTTGCAAGATTGCCAGGTTCATCAGGTTTGATAGGTTCATCAGGTTTGATAGGAGATGGGGCATTGTTTTGAGAAATTGCAGCCAAGAAAATAGCTGTGTTGTCGCTGGAATCATTGCTGCAGGAACATAATGATGCACCTGCAATTCCGAGAAAAGCTAATATATAGAACGTAATATGTTTTTTCATTAGAGACTCCTTTTTTTTGTTAATATTTGAATACATCTGCAAAAGAGCTGTAACTGAAACCTTTGGAAAGGGTAGGGCCGTTAACTCTTAATAAAGGATATTTTAAGCTGGCGATATTCTGTGAAAAACAATTGTTTAACGCATAGAAATCAGCAGATAAGTAGAGATTTAAAGACAAATCTCCAATAAATGCCCATCCGCCAGTGACTTTGTCATAGATGTCAGTTGAGAAGTTGTCTGGCTTATGAGACAGATCGATGTCCTTCCATGTGTAGCATCCACCTATATTGCCGTCAATACTGATTCCGCCGGAGCCTTCCAAAGAAAGTAAATCCATTCCGAAGGCGTTGATTCCAGCTCGTATTGCAGGACCGGCTTTTACGTTTCCCGCTACAATCAGACCAACCTGCTGTAATGATGGACTCCATTCTTGTGTATCAAAATTCGAAGACTTTTTTTGCATTAAGGCATTAAAAGTCACCTGGGCATTACTTGTAAGACATTTTCGGATATACATTTCTCCATACACAGAAGCATTTGCTGAAGCAATAACATTGAAAAATACGCCGATATATGGTCCTATGACTCCTGGAGTTCTTACAATAGGATATGAGAATTTTGCCTGTCCGTAATAACCTAGCTTTAGACCAAATCCTAGTGCAGAATCATTGCGGATTGATAACCATCCTTTTCCATCTTCTGTCCAGGTTGTCCATTTCCAGAATTTACATGTTCCGTGTCTATCAATATGAATTTTTATATATTGAAAACCGAAATTAGTGTAGTCTTTACCCTCTACGTTAGCCTGGTAGCGAATGATTGGATTGATTGTAACTCCATGCTGTTTTGTAAGAGTGGCGTATTGCTGTCGGATTTTACTGATATTTTCCTTTGCAATCTTTTTTTCTTCGTCTTGTACTTCTGGATTATTTGATAAGTCTATCTGATTCTGAAGTAATGCTGCAAAATTCTCAGCTGTAGGAACAGGTGGAACTTTTCCAACTGGAATTTTTATTGTTGGATTAATATTTACTTTACACTTGGAAACTGGCATCAAAGTGTTTAAAAGATCATTGTTCTGTGCGCGGCTCCCAGTAATTTCTTCTAAATCTGGAGTCTGTTCAATCTGTTCTTCAATTAAATCAGAAATGTTTCCACTCTGGTCAGGAATGTTAATTGCATCAAAAACCTCGTAAGCCATTGGTGTTACGGTGTCAATGGAAATGTTTTTTCCATTTATTGTAATATTTGTTACCTTTTTAGCATGACCGTTTGTGTCAATGAAAATATCTCCAACTTTCAAATCAAGAGGACTGAATGTAACTGAGCGGCCATCAATAACATTTTCGCGGATTGCGGCATCAGAAAAATCTATTACATTGGAAGAAATACAAAAGAGAGAGTCATGCATTATGCCGTCAATGGCAAAAAGGGAAGATGACAGAAGTAATGCTGTGAAAATAGAAAACAGTTTTTTATTCATCATTTTTGCTCCCATAAAAAGTCAAGAAGATTGTTTCAACAATCGATTGACTTTTTACGCTGTTCCGTAATGTAATGAGGAACAGCAGTTAAATAATAAGTTTGCAACGCAAACTTCAGGTAAGATAAAGCCGCGCTATTTTAGCGGTTTTATCTTACACCTCCTTTGTAGATTACATTGTTTTTACCGTCAATGCGGAAAATGCCGCCAAGCTTTCCGTTTTCATCGTAATAATATTCAAGACGTTCTTCTTCGTCATAAATGCTTCTTGAATGTTCCTTGTTGTAAGTTTTTTTGATTGAGCGTACGTATTTTGGAGTATCTTCCTGCTGAGGAATTGCGGAACGGCTGCTGTTTTCTTCAAGAGACCCAAATTTTATTGAATAAAGACCTTCAGAATCATCATTTACATTAATTGCCCGAAGCTCGTTTTTGCTGTCATAAATATATTCTTTGCGGGTAACAAAGCCTGTTTCTGTATCCGTAAATGTCGATTTTGTTACATTTTTTGATGTTGCGTCGACATTCATTACTGTAGTACCTTCAGATGAATTTATTGTAACTGTGTATGATGGTTCTACAGAAGGAAGAATCATTTTGGAATCATTGTTGCTGTTGTTGCAGCTGATAAACGGCAGAACAATGAATATAAAAAGTGGAAATATTGTTTTTTTCATTTTATCTTATACTCCTTTTATTTATTAATAACAGATTTAATAAATTATTTATAGATGTAATAATTGATATAATGTGTTTTTTTGTTTTTATCTAATCTTAAATTTTATGTTTTTTTTCTATAATAATGTTGTAAATATGAGGGGATGGTGATAATCTGAATATTGCTTGAATATCAATTTTTTTGGAGATATATATGAATTTCATAAATGAACTTGAAAAAAAAGCTGCTTCTGCCGGCAAAACAATCGTTTTGTGTGAAGGTGAAGATAAGCGCGTTGTAGAAGCTGCTTCAAAAATCGTTAAAAACGGAATTGCAAAAATTATTCTTCTTGGAACAGAAGAAGAAGTTAAGTCTGTTGCGCCAGATGTTGATTTAAGTGGTGTAAAGCTTGTTGATCCTTCTACAGATCCAAATGCAGATAAATATGCAGAAATTTTGTTTAAGGCTCGTGAAGGAAAAATCAATAAGAAGACTGGTGCTCCTGAATATGCAGATGTTGCTGCCGCAAAAGCTTATATTTTAAAGGACAGAACAATGTACGGCGCTTTGATTTTAAAAGCTGATGATGCGGATGGCTTTGTTTCTGGTGCATGTCATTCAACTGCAAATACATTGCGTCCTGGACTTCAGGTTATCAAAACTGCACCAGGAATCAAAACAGTTTCTTCCAGCTTTATCATGGTCGCTCCAGAAACAGGAAACAAATATTTTTCAGAAGGAATTGCTTTGTTTGCTGATTGTGCCATCAATATTGAACCTTCTGCCGAAGAACTTTGCGACATTGCTATTGCTACTGCTGATACAGCTAAGAAGATTGCTGGTATTGAACCTCGTGTTGCAATGCTTTCTTTCTCTACAAAAGGTTCTGGAAACGATGATAAATATCTTAAATCCGTTCCAAAAATGCAGCAGGCTGTAGAACTTGCAAAAACTGCCGCTCCTGATTTGGTTTTAGATGGTGAATTCCAGTTTGATGCTGCCGTAGCTCCAGAAGTAGGTGAACTTAAAGCTCCTGGTTCAAAGGTTGCTGGTCATGCAAACGTTTTTGTTTTCCCTAACATCAATGCCGGTAACATTGGTTATAAAATCTGTCAGCGTATGGGTGGCTGGATGGCTATTGGTCCAATTTGTCAGGGGTTTGCAAAACCTTTGAATGATCTTAGCCGTGGTTGCAGCGTGAATGATATCGTTGCAACTGTAGCAGTTACAGCATTGCAGGCTTAATAAAGCATCATAAAACAATGAAAACCGGTTCTTTTGAGCCGGTTTTTTTATGTCAGAATACAATTTTGTATGTGAAAGTTTAGAAGTCTGATGTTAAATAAAAAAAACTTCAAACGAAAGTTTGAAGTTTTAGCGCGAGTGACGGGGCTCGAACCCGTGATCTCCGGCGTGACAGGCCAGCGCGATAACCAGCTTCGCTACACCCGCAAGGTGAGTTAAACTATATAAAAAAATGCATTTTATGTCAATAGCTTAATAAATATTTTTCGCGAGTCGCAGAGAGCGAACAAAACGCATTTTAGGAATGTAACTTAAAATTTATCGGGCAAACCGGATTCGAACCAGCGACCTCAACGTCCCGAACGTCGCGCGCTACCAGCTGCGCTATTGCCCGTAAATAAAAAAAGCTTCCGAAATTGGAAGCTTATGCGCGAGTGACGGGGCTCGAACCCGTGATCTCCGGCGTGACAGGCCAGCGCGATAACCAGCTTCGCTACACCCGCGTTATGTGTTTCATAATATATGTATTTTATGAAATAGTCAATACTTAAATATCTGAAATTTCAAAAATTATTATTTTTTTATTTTATGGCGTTATTGGAATTTATAATATAGAATAAAAAAGAGGAAGAAATGAAATTCAATGGGAATATTTTTGGCTATTATTTAAATAAAGATAATATCACTTTTTATATTGAAGATGAAAAGTGTACAGAAATCATTGGAAATTATGACGTATATATTTCCGGTAGTTTTAATGGCTGGATGACTTCTGCAGATGCCGCATGGAAACTGGATAAGAAAAATATAAAAGGAAAACGTTGTCATTTATTTGAAAAAAATCTTAATTCTGTAATTGTTCCCGGAAACTCTGGCTTTCCAGAATTCAATTTTTTCATTCTTACAGAAAACGGAGTCAGGTATCTTAAGCCGGATTTTGAATGGGATAATCGTTTCGGTTTTAATTCCGTAATAGTTCTTGATGATGACGAATATAAAGAGTTAAAAGTCATTGATAAATCAAAGACAGGAATAAAGTCTTTTAACTATTATGATTTGAATTGTCCAGCCTGCAGAGCAGATTTTTCTAATATCCGAATTGTGCCAGGAACAAAAAATCTTTTTCGAGGTTATCACCCATATAAAAAATCTGAACCCGATTTTTCGGGAGAAGAGCAGCGGTTTGCATTGGTTGAAAAAACATTTGAATTATATAGTATAAATTCTGTAGTAACATTAAGCAGTTATGAGCTTCCTTCTGAATTCAGTAATGAAGTAATGCCGGATTATATTAAAAAAATTGAAAATGAACGAAATCTTCTTGCTCTTAATTTGAATTATACGCTTGTTTATTATCATTCTGATTCAGCAGAATTCTGCAATAATCTTCAGAAAATCTGTCGTTTTATTTTGAAACATCCGGGTGAGTATTATGTGCATAGCCGTCAAGGCAGCGACAGTACGGGAGTTGTTTCTGCTGTGATTGCGGCTTTGTGCGGGGCAAAATGGACAGAAATTTGCGAAGATTTTGAACGTACTGATTTGGCTGGTTTTGGTAACTACAGAAGCAAAAAACTTTTGCGTTATTCCATAAAAAAAATGATTGGATTTGATCCTGAATATGCGAAAGATCTTTCTCATCTTATGCAAAGTTATTTTATAAAGGAAGATATTCTTTCTGCAGATGAAATCAGTCAGCTTGTAATAAAACTGAATGTACTTCCAAAGCGAAAAGAACGTGATTATTTTAATTTTGAAAAAAATCACATTTGTGCTAAACGTTCTGCAAAAATTTAGTTATATTATAATTATAGAACATCTTTAAAATATTTTTGAGATGACTTGAAGTATAAAATAAATTGATTCATTTCTTTGGGGGAAATAATGGCAGAAGAGTGTACTCATGAATGTGGCTCTTGTGGAAAATCTTGTGAAAAAAGAGATCTTCATGTAAGTCTTAGAGCTGGAAGCAGCGTTAAAAAAGTTATTGGTATTGTAAGTGGCAAAGGTGGCGTTGGAAAATCTTTAGTTACCAGCCTTCTTACATGTAAAATCGCTCGTGACGGATACAAAGCTGCTATCCTTGATGCAGATATTACCGGACCATCTATTCCAGAAAGTTTTGGTGTTGGCTTGAATCGGTCAGAAGGTGATGGGCAGTCACTTAACCCTGTTGTAACAAATTCTGGTATTCAGCTTATGTCAATGAATTTTCTTCTTGAGAATGAAAATGATTCTGTAATCTGGCGTGGTCCAGTTATTGCGGGGGCTGTAAAGCAGTTCTGGACAGATGTTAACTGGAAAGATGTTGATTTTATGTTTATTGATATGCCTCCTGGAACTGGTGATGTTCCTCTTACAGTTTTCCAGTCGCTTCCTGTAGATGGAATAATCATTGTTTCTTCTCCACAGCAGCTTGTTCGCGTAATTGTTGAAAAAGCAGTAAAAATGGCAAACATGATGAATATTCCTATTCTTGGACTTGTAGAAAACATGAGTTATGTAAAATGTCCTGATTGCGGAAAGCCAATTACGGTGTTTGGAAAAAGCAATATTGAAAAAATTGCAGAAAGCTTTAATCTTGAAGTTCTTGCCAGAATTCCAATGGAAGAATCTACTTCCCAGGCTATTGATGCTGGCGACGTAGAAAGCATAAAGAATGATTATCTTGATAAGGCTGCTGAAAAAATCGAAGCTTTGCTTAAATAAACAAAAAAGGGGCTGTCCCAAAAGTAATGAGTGCTACACTAAATGTGGTGGTTTCGATAAACTCAACCACCGTAATGCAAACTTATTGGACAGCCCCTTATTCATTAAAAGTATTTTTCAACAAAAGAATCTACTGACTGCCAGTATAATTCTGGATTTTCATAGATTGATTTTGCGTGCTTTGCATCTGGAATAGAAACTTTTTCTTTTTCACAGGCAGCAGCCTTGAACAGAATATCCATCATATAGTATGGAACAAAATCATCTGCGGTTCCATGAATGAACAAAGTTGGTGTTCTGGAATGGGGAAGCTGATTTTCAGGAGAAATTGAGTGAAAATCCATTCCGTATTTCTGTTCAGCTATTTTTTCTGCAACAGTCAAAAATGGAAATGATGGAAGTCCGAATTCTTCTTTTAGTCTGTAGCTGAACTGGTCCCAGATTGAAGTGTAGCCGCAGTCTTCTACCGCACATAGAACATTTTCTGGCAGGGAAAGACCTGTTGCCATCATTACTGTTGCTGCCCCCATAGAAACACCGTACAAAAGTATTTTTGCTTCGGAATCCTGCTGATTGATGTAGTTTATCCAGCTTAAAACATCTTTTCTGGCAAAAAAGCCCATATCTATGAATGTTCCTTCGCTCCAGCTGTGACCTCTTTGCCCTGGAATGATGATGTTCCAGCCGTTGTCGTAAAAATGGTGTCCGTAGTCTTCCATTTTGACCGGATTGTCCTTGTAGCCGTGCATGAAAATTCCGTATTTATGGGAATCGATGGAGTTTTTTACAAAGCAAGCCTTTAATTTTAAGCCGTCAAAGCTTGTTGTTTCAACTTTTTCTGAATTTTTTATAATCCACTGTTCACCTTTTTCGTAGTTTACTTTTACTGTTTCTGTGTAATTAAGACCGTATCTGCACATATACTGGACGATTTTTACAAAGCCAACAGTAAGCAAAGCGGCAAGAATTAAGGCTGAGGAAAATGTTATTATTTTTGTCTTTGTTTTCATATTCTAGTTAGTTTCTGGTTTTAGACCATCTACCATGAATTTTTCGGGGATTTTAGAAGGACGACCTTCTGTTGTAACGCTGGCCCATGTTACTGTCGCTTCTGCACATATAGTTCCGTCTTCTTTTTTGATGATCTGCTTGAATTCTCCCATAACGTGCTTCAGCTTTGTTGGAGTTGTTTCTACAAAAAGTTTGTCATCAAGAAAAGCAGAGCCTTTGTAATAAATGTCAATGTGTGTAACGTAAAGACTGTAGCCTGCTTCTACAATTCCTTTGTAATCAAAACCGATTGCATGCAGATAATCCATTCTTGAATGTTCAAGGTAATTAAGATATACCGCATTATTTACGTGATTGTAAGAATCGCATTCATAAGAACGCACCGTGATTTCTGTTGTATGTTTCATATTAATATTATAAAAACTTTTGGGATTATGGGCAAATGTAATCAGAAAACTTTTTGTGCCAAAGGAATCTCTTGATTTGATTTTATAAAAAAATATGATTTTCCAAGATTTAAATTATATAATTCAAGCTTTTCGTTTTTTATGTTGTATTGGAGTTGTTCATAAAATTTTTCATGAGAATTGTTTTCTATCATAAAAAAATCATTTTTGTTGTTAATCAGATATAAATATGTGAGCGAAATGGAATCTGAATATTTGTCAAAATCAAACTCACCTGCAAACCCAACAATTTCGTTTGCTTTTTTATTTATTATAACGAACTTTTTTTGTATGGAATCAAAATAGATAATTTTTTCTTCATTTTCCCATGTTCCGTCAAGAGTTTTATTAACAGAACATGAGAAAAGTAAAAAAATAATCAAAGTTATTTTAATAAATTTACTCATCGAGAGGAGTGAGAACAAAATTTTGATTTTCTTTTGGACCGTAGCACCAAAGAAATGCGAAAATATTAATACAATATCCAATAACAAGGTTTGTGATTTTTTCTTCTTTTTTCAAAGTAACTGGCATGCTTGTATATCCATCTTTTGATATGGTTATATCAGGTGAATTCCATACCAAATTGCTTATGTTTAACGATACTGGTGTTTTTCCAACGTATTGTCCATCTTCGTAAACATCAGCATTTGATGGTTTACTGTTAATGACTACACGTGTACTGGATACACATGAATTTAATGTTATAAGTGCTGATATTATAACAAATAGTGTGGACGTTTTTTTAGTGAACATAAATCTCCTTATTATTGACATTTACTGAATGTCAATAATAAAAGAAGTTTATCATATCATATATGCGGTGACAAGTAGTAAATGTCATTTGTTGTATGTATAAAAATAAAAATGGTGAACTGAATAATATATCTGGTAAAAATATTGCCTCTATTCGTAAATCAAAAAGACCAGTAGTGTCTCAGCGTGCATTGGCTGATCAATTGCAGTTGATAGGTCTTGATTTGGATAAAAATGCAATACAGCGAATAGAATGTGGTAAACGCTTTGTAACTGATATTGAGCTTTCTGCTTTTTCAAAGATTCTTGATGTTTCTTTTGAAACTCTCTTAAAAATTTGATATTTGCGTAAATCTTAAAATTCATTAAAATATTAATATGAAACTTTCTCTCATCATTATAACATTAAGTATTTTTTTGATTTCTTCCTGCGGGCGTATTGATGATGCAAGGCAGGATAAAATAGAAAAAAAAAGCAGAAAAAGTGCGGCGGCGGTTCATGCTGTCATTGATGCAAAATATCATGAACGAAAAAGTGCACTGGAAAATTTTGTAAAAACAACTTCTCTAAAAGATAAGGTTTGCCAGCTTTTTATTGTAAATATTGATGGTGACAAAACTTTTGTTCCTGTTGAAAAGGATTTTATTCCTGGCGGTTATTTGTTCTTCAGTTATAATCTGGCAGAAACTCCGGAAGGAATAATGAAATTTACTGATTCAATCCGCAACTATTGTCATTCAAAGGGTGTTGTTTCTCCTTTTCTTGCAATTGACCAGGAAGGCGGCTATGTGAACCGGCTTAGGACTGTGTGCGGTCCGCTGCCATCTGCAAAGCGTGTCAGTGACAGACTTAATGTGGAAACTGCATACAGACTTTATTCCATGCAGGCAATACAAATGAAAGCACTTGGTTTTAACATGAATCTTGCTCCGGTTGTGGAAGTAGAAACAAAGGATAACGAAAAATTTCTTGATGGACGAAGTTTTGGTGATAAATTGAAAGTTCGTTCTTACGGAACTGCCTGTGTGAATGCATTTGAAAACCGTGGCATTGCAACTGTTATCAAACATTTTCCAGGAAATACTAATACTGATCCTCATTCAGGGCTTCCTGAAATTAAATTGTCTGAAGACAAGCTGAATGAACTGCTTGTTCCTTTTAGTCAGATTTGCCGTGCAGAGCCTAAAGGTGTTCTTATGAGTCATGCAAGAACTTCCTGCATTGATTCAGAAAGTCCTGCATGTTTTTCTAAAATATGGATCAATTCAAAATTAAAAGATCAGATGAAATACAACGGAATTGTTTTTTCTGATGATGTATTTATGGGCGCTTTGGCAAGCAACGGATTTCCTCCAGAAACTGCCGCTGTAAAAGCAATCGAAGCTGGAATTAACTGCATAATGATTTCTGAAAAAAGAATTTCGGGACCTGCAAAAGTTCTGATTGAAAAGGCGGAAAATGACAGAAATTTTGCAAAGCTGATAGATGATTCATTCAGGAAAATTGTTGAATATAAGATGAAATCTGGCTTTTTTGATTTTTATCTAAATTCTAATGGTGATTTTGTTCTGGTTGAAAAAAATCCTGTTTTGCAGGACATCAATTCTAGACTTGAAGAATTCAATAAAGCTCGTCTTGAAGATATTGATATCTATCAGACTTATTTCTAGAAAGCAGGTTACTGATGGGAAAAAATAAAGAAAAAAACAGACCTGAAAAATTAAAGGGAGCTGAGGGTTTTGAAAAATATTACGGAGAATTGTACGGTTCCCGATGGGAGTCGCTAAAAGCCTCTCTTGCTGGTGAAACGGTTTACGCTGAGTGGACTGGTGGTGGAGCAGAAAAATATTATCTTGACCCTGCCAGCGTTTTTGCGGCAATGCAGCTTCCTTTAGAAGGTGCCGGAAATATTCTTGATATGTGTGCGGCTCCTGGCGGAAAGACTCTTGTTATTGCAACAAGAATGCCTGAAGATGCAACTCTTGTAAGCAACGAGCGTTCAGCATCCAGAAAACAGCGGCTTGTGCAGGTCTGCGACACATGCTTGCCAGAAAATATTCGCTCCAGAATAAAAATTTCCTGCAGTGATGGCGCAAAATGGTGTACAACGCAAACTGAATGTTACGACCGAATTCTTCTTGATGCACCTTGTTCCAGTGAGCGTCATGTACTGGCCGATGAAAAATATCTTGCGGAATGGTCGCCAAACCGCATAAAGACTCTGGCAATGGAGCAGTGGGCTTTGCTTTCCAGCGCTTACAGGCTTCTTGTTCCCGGCGGATATCTAGTGTATTCAACCTGTGCTTTATGCCCGGCTGAAAATGATGATGTTGTTGCCCGCCTTTTTAAGAAATTTGATGACGTGGAATTGCCATTAAAAAATAGAATGCCGGAAATTACGGAAGATTTTTCTAGCTTCTGTAAAATGGATGTTGTTCCAGAACCTGAGCGAACTGAGTTTGGTTTTCATATTCTTCCTGATCAGAAAGAAAAATGCGGACCAATCTGGTTTACGCTGATTCGCAAAAAGTCGTCCGAAGAACTATAAAACTCAGTATAATGTATAATAATAATTAAAATGTGTTATTGACTTAATATAGGTAATTAAAGTAAAATTGATAAACTATATAATCTTGTAATCTTTATATTTAGGAGTCATTCTAATGTCAGGACATAGTAAATGGGCCACTATTAAACATGCTAAAGGTATCGCCGATGCAAAACGCGGTAAAATCTTTACAAAATTTATTAAGGAAATTTCTATTGCAGCTCGTATGGGCGGTGGAGATCCAGATTCTAACCCACGTTTGCGTACAGTAATCATTAAAGCTCGTGCAGCTAATATGCCAAAAGATAACATTGAACGTGCTATCAAAAAGGGTACAGGTGAAGACGGCGGAGCAGCTTACGAAGAATTTGTATACGAAGGATATGCTGCTGGTGGTGTAGCTGTTATGGTTGAAGTTCTTTCTGATAACAAGAACCGTGCAGCTGCTGACGTAAAGAACATTTTCAATAAAAACGGTGGAAACCTTGGTACTTCTGGTTCTGTTTCTCGTATGTTCCAGAGAAAAGGTACTATTGAATATGATGCAGAAAAAGTAAATGAAGACGAAGTAATGGAAGTTGCTTTGGAAGCTGGTGCAGATGATATCGTAAACGAAGACGGAATCATTACTGTAACAACAACTCCAGATGCATTTGCTGCTGTTGCTGATGCTTTGAATGCAAAGGGATTTGAATCACTTTCTGCAGATGTAGGAATGGTTCCTGATGCATATACTGCTGTAGATGCAGAAACAGCTGCTAAAGTTCAGAAGCTCATCGATAAACTTGAAGATAACGATGATGTTCAGAACGTTTACCACACAGCTGAATTCCCAGATGATTTTAACCCGGAAGCATAATTAAATCTGGAAATAAAAAAAGACCTTGTTCATGGAGCATTGGTCTTTTTATAATTCTGATAAATTAAATTGACTGAATAATGGTTAAGAGGCTGTTCCAAAAGTAATGAGTGTAGCGCTCATTGAGCCCTTCGACAGGCTCAGGAACCACTCGTCGAAATGACTGCTACACTAAATGTGGTGGTTTCGATAAACTCAACCACCGTAATGCAAACTTATTGGACAGCCCTTTTTTACTTACATTTTATTAAAAAAGTCATCTTCTTCATATGCAGGAACAGGAGCTGAATCTTCTGTCTGAGCTTCTGTTGAAGAAACAACTTCATTTACGGGATTGTATTCTTCTTCTACCTTGAATTTACTGATTTCATTTGCAACGCGGGAAATACAGTTGTTGTTCTGTGATTCTACGATGTTAACTTCGCGGACTGTTTCATCAAGGTTTTCGATGCTTCGGGACATTTCACCCATAGAGCCGTTAATTGCCATTGTAATGGAAGCAAGGTTTTCCATCTGAGAAAGAATTTCTTTACTACCGTTTTCGATGACAGTAGAACTGTTGCGAACTTCTCCTGTGATGGAATTGATTTTTCGCATAGCTTCAAGAACTTGATCACTTCCGGCTTTCTGTTCATCCATAGCATTTTTTATTACAGTTTCCTGTGTACTAACAGTTTGTGTATGTTTAAAGATTGTTGCGAACTGCTCCTGGAGTTCCATAGAGTCTCGTGCCATTGATTTAATAACATCCTGGAAGTTGATAAGAACTTCTGCAATCTTCTTACCCTGAGAGTTTGAATCTTCTGCCAGTTTACGGATTTCGCCGGCAACAACAGCAAAGCCTTTTCCAGCTTCTCCTGCATGTGCGGCCTCGATTGCAGCATTCATGGCAAGAAGGTTAGTCTGATCTGCAATATTCTGAATGACTTTAGTAGCCTGAATAAGACCTTCTGAATCCTGTTCAACTCGCTTAACCATTTCTACTGTTTTTGTAATGATTGTCTGACCAACTTCTGCAGAATCAGAAAGTGCATTTACATTTTCCTGGTTCTTGTAAAGAATTGAGGTTACAGAAGCAATGTTTGCAACCATTTCTTCTACGGCAGAAGATGACTGGGATACGCTTTCTGCCTGATGAATGATGTTCTGGTTAAGAGATGTGATGTTGTTTGCGATTTCGTTAAGTGTTGTGTTTGTCTGGTCAACACCTGAGCTCTGTTCGTTTACTTCTTCCTTGATTTTATTGATTGTGTCACCGATTTCTGAAATTTCATTTGTACAAATCTGTACATTTTCAGTGAGCTGATTACCAACATTTTTCATGTTTGCAGATTCATCGATTACAGCTTTAAGAGATGTAGCAATTTTTTCGATTGTAAGGTTAAAGAATTGTGCAAGAAGACCAAGTTCGTTGTTTTCTGTTTCTGGGATGCGGACTGTAAGGTCACCGTCACCTTCAGAAATATTTTTAAGGATTCCAATAAGTTTGTTTAAAGGCTTTGAAATACCGCGGGCTATTGCAATGGCTACAACTGATGAAATTACTATACCAATAATTATTGCTGCCACGAGAAGGTAAAGAACTGCATTAGTACTTGCATTTATGGAAGAAACTGGAATAAGAATTGCATAATCCAATGCACAATATTCGTTTTGAGAAGGAAGAATACGAATTTCTGTAAGCTGATTTCTGAATTTTTCGCGGCTTACGAAATAAGCCCCTGTTGAATATTTTTTAAGAGCTGCAATTCCCATTGCAGAGCCCTGTTTGAGAGTAATGTCAACGCTGAATGGGTCAAGAAGAACGTTCATGTTTTCATCCATAAGAATGAATTTTATGTCACCCATTGTTGTTTCGTCACCAAGGAGAAGCATGTATTTCAATGGATCGATTTCGAAAATCGCCAGACCACTTTCTGTTCCGGGAATCAGAGCGGCTACTGCAAAAACCACTTTACCGTCTTTATTTTTGTATGCTCCAGAAAAATATGGTGTACCATCGTTGTTTATTGCAGAATCATACCAGTCGCTGCTGGAAATTGTATCGTAATCAAGCGAATCATCAGGGTAAGAAACGCATTCCTGATCATCGTTTATGATTGTAGCGGAAAGAATATACTCATCGGAATCTACAATCATCTGTTCAAGACTGTAAAGAGTATCAGGATCAGATTCTTCTGATGCTTTTGCTGCAATCATCAAATTGGATGTATACATACTTTCAAGAAAGGCCGACAGAGTAGAATCTGTAAGACGCATACTTGAAGATAACTTATCTGTAAAATTTCTATCGTTAAGAGACTTTATTCGTAAGAAAATCGATAGACCAAGAAGAACAAGCAAAGCTGTTGCTTCTATTGTGATACCTGTGATAATTCTAGTTGAAAGTGAACCGTTTTTTCTTTTTTTGTTGATCATATTTTGCTCCATAATAAGAAAAAATATTTTGATCATAAATATTTTATATCTAAATTTGAAAATGTCTATCTTTTCTTTCAAAAAAAAAGTTGATAAAATAAAAAGGTGTGGTAGCATTATTTAAATATTGCTAGATTTTTTTACGTTTTGGAGGAAAGTAATGAAAAAGACAAAATATTTAGCTATATTTGCTCTTTTTATGGTGCTTGGTGCAGCTATGTTTGCAGAAGATGCTGCAAGTATTGTTGGAAGATCAACAACTATGCCACGTCCTGATTTTTCTAGAACTCAGATTACTGTAAGACTTACTGATAAAGCTGGAAATGTTGAAACTCGACAGGTAACACAGTTTGGTAACAATAAACAGAACATTACTCAGACAACTTTTGACTTCCGGTCTCCTGCATCTTACAAGAATACTCGTCTTCTTCAGCAGGAAAAATCAAATGGTCAGGATCAGAAGTGGATTTATCTTCCATCTTTGAGAACTGTTCGCCAGATTGCTACTGCAGACCGCAAGAAGGATTTTGTTGGTACAGACTTTACTTACAATGATATGACATTGCGCAAAGCAGAAAATGATGCTCATGAATTTCTTGATGAAAATGCAGCAATATCAGTTGCTGGAAAAACATACAAAGTCTGGAAAATCAAGTCTGTTCCTGTTGCAAACAAAAACGTTGAATATGCTTATCGTGTTCAGTTCATTGATAAGGAATCAAATCTCCCTGTTCTTACTGAATTCTATGACAAAACAGATAAGCTTCTTAAGACAATCACAACAGATGAACTTGTTCAGGTTTCTGGAGCAACAGGTAAATCATACTGGTTCAGAAAGACTCAGACTGCTGAAAATAAACTTACAAATCATAAAACAACAATCATTGTAGACAAATTTGAATTTGATAAACCTGTTTCTGATAACTATTTTACTCAGAACTGGCTTAACACTGGTAAATAATATTCAGTTTTTATAGTATGAACGTGTCTGAAAAAAATCGGACACGTTTTATGTTTTAAAGAGGTTTGCTTAATGAAAATAAATAAAAAAATTCTTGCTGGAGTACTTGCTCTGTCTGTAGCTGCTTTTGGGTTTGCAGATGATTTTGACGATTGGGACGATTTTGGTTCTGATGCTGGCTCTGATTTTGGAGGTTTTTCTTCAGAACCTGCAGTTACAATTGGCGGTGTAGTTGAACTTAATGGTCGTGGGTATGTTGAAGTTTCTGATTCTTTTTATAATGGTGCAAGTGGAGAAATTGAGTTTGCGGACCGTCCTTCTTTTGGAGAATTAAAGGTAGATGCAATTCCTTCTGCAAAGCTTGATGTAAAATATGAAGGTGCAAATTCTGATTTCAATATGAAATTGAAATTTGACAAAACTTCTCTTGGTGGAAAATATTCCTGGGACATTCTTGATGAATTTACTGCCCGCGTATACATGGGTAACGCACAGTTTGAAGCTGGTAAAATGCGTGTTGTATGGGGAAAAGGTGATAAGATTCATGTTCTGGATAACTTTAATGCCAATGATTATCTTGATTACATCATTCCTGATTATATTGACCGCCGTATTGCAGAACCAATGTTCCGTGGTGTTTACAGTACAAACAGCAACATCAAGTTTGAAGCAATCTATACTCCAATGATGACTGCAGACCGCCTTGCTGATAGTGGTGTATGGCAGCCAAAAGCTACAAAGAAACTTACATCTGCTGTTGAAGGCATTATAATTGCTCCTCTTTTAGGTGCTATTGCTAATCCATCTGCAACTCCTGCTCAGTTTATTGGAGCTCTTATGAATGCGTCTTCGTTTGATGCAGATAGTCTTTATCCTGATACAAATCAGCTTAAATATGGTCAGTATGGTGCCCGTATGACTTTTACAGTTGGTTCTGTTGATCTTGGTTTCAGCTACTACTACGGTCATAACAAGCAGCCTTCTGCAAATCTTGAAGCTGTTGTAAACGGCGAAGCTGCAAAAGGAATGATCAATATAGTCGCTCAGCTTAAGAAGATTGATAATCCTTTGATTCAGAGTAATCTTGGACTTTACGGTGATGCAATCAATACTATTCTGGGAAAATACAATACAGGACTTCCTGAATTAGATTACGATATGGTTCAGGTGTTTGGTTTTGAAGCTGCAGGAATTCTGTTTGGTCGTTTGAACAGCCGCATGGAATTTGCCTATAACCTTACAAAGGATATTGCTGGTGATGATCCTTGGGTTCACAACAACAGTTTGGCATGGGTTGCAGGTTTTGATATTGATTTACCAATTCATAATGTTAATTTTAATATTCAGAATCAGGGTAAATATATTCTTAACAATCATAAGATTGGCAAGGAAGAATTTACTCCATTTGCAACAACTAAATTTGCATATACTTTGATTGATTCTCTTCTTAGATATTCTTATGGTGATTACGATGTTGATGCTGACGGCAGCGGATGTTACACAAACAACAAGATTATCGTTGATATTACAGATTCCTGGAACCATGAAAAAATCAAGCTTGATGTAAAAGGCATCTGGGGAATTGAACGTGGCGATGTAATTGTTATTCCGACTCTTACATTCAACTTTAAGGATGACTGGAACTTGAATTTGAGCGGTATGTACATCTGGTGTAACAATGAAAACAGCGAATTTGACGGCTGGCAGCGAAACAGCTTTGTTCAGGTTGGTGTAAAATATCAGTTCTAATCAATTGACAATCGATAACTGAAAATTGATAATGAAGGGGTTGTCCAATAAGTTTGCATTACGGTGGTTGAGTTTATCGAAACCACCACATTTAGTGTAGCAGTCATTTCGACGAGTGGTTCCTGAGCCTGTCGAAGGGCTCAATGAGCGCTACACTCATTACTTTT
>JAFOCI010000006.1 GCA_017381365.1 Treponema sp. | reverse complement strand
GACTATAACAGAAAATGGTGAAAAATTCTAGGCAGGGAGCATTGGGGCTGTCCCAAAAGTAATGAGTGTAGCGCTCAGGAATCACCTGTCGAAATGACTGCTACACTAAATGTGGTGGTTTCGATAAACTCAACCACCGTAATGCAAACTTATTGGACAGCCTCAGGAGCATTAACTCACATCCTGTGAGTTGATTAATAGTTCCAGGTGATATTCAAAGTGCAGGAATCAAAAAATTACGTCCATGTAATTTTTTGATTATTGCGAACTTACGTTCGCAGGAGCATTAACTCACATCCTGTGAGTTGATTAATAATTCTGGATGATATTCAAAATGCATGTTGTCCCAGACGGCCCAGGTGCCGCCCCAGATGAAGCCTTCGCTGGCGAAGATGTCTATGATTTCCTGTGGAGGTGTCCATCTGACAGAGAGAGGTGTCATGTACCAGTCGTCAGGGCGGAGCTGTTTTTGCCAGCCCCAGTAAATTACTTTTTGATAGTAGCCTTTCGGCAGAATGTCGATAGCTACGCCAATGCTGTGGAAAGAGCGGGACTGAGTGTCGCGGACAGTTCTCCATGCGTAGCAGTCGGTTCTAGTAAGAGTGGAATAGAATTTTTTTAGTTCGGGTGTTTCCGGCAATGACTGAATTTTTTTTGAAACTCGGTTTAATGGCTCAATAATCCGTTCGTGAACATTAAGCGGTTTTCCCATAAGAGTTGTTTTTACAATATGCTGCTCTGTGGCTTTCTGGGTTTTACAGTCATAAATTTCATTGAATAGAAAGGGCGGATCAATGGCTCCGTTTTTGCGGTTTTCCTTTGAAGTAAATTCCTTGATTTCTTTTATGTCTTCTTCCGTAAAATTTTTTGGGTCAGGTATCGAACGCTGATAATTGTACAGCATTTTCCTGTAATTCGATTTGTTTTCCAGCTGTTCCTCTGGTAAAAATCTTGATTCGCACCAGTAAAGCTGTATTTCCTTTTTTTTAGTTTCTTTATGGGCTGGAATGATTACGCGCACAAGCCAGTCTTCTTTCTTTTTGTCGTAAGCGGGAATGAATTTTATATCAGGATATGCTTTCTGAAAAATTTTAAGTTCTTCCAGCTGCTGCCATTTTTCTTGTGGAATGGATTTGTCTTTTGCGACAGCAGTCTGCAAGAAAATAAAAGAGAGAAGAGTTAAAATAAAAAATCGCGCAATTCTACGAAGCTGCATACTGTATTTTATCGCGGAATCGCACAAAATCAAAGTATTTTGATGGAAAGTTTTTCTTGAATTCGGCTTATTTAAACAGTTCTTTTACAGCTGCCATGTATTTGTTTCCGCGGTCGAATTCGTTTGTGAACATTCCAAAGCTTGTGGCGCCGGGACTGAAAACTACGATATCGTCTTTGTGGTCTGCTGATGACAAGTTGTTTTTTAGTGCGGAAAGCATTTCATTCAGGCTGTTGAATGGACCATTGTATTTTACGCCGGCTTTATTAAGGGCAGGCAAAATTTTGTCTGTTGCACTACCTGCAAGAAGGTAAAGAGCTTTTACTGGGAATTTTGCATTTGCTTTTCCTGTAAGGCAGTCTGCAAGTGGAGTAAGTTCAAGACCTTTATCGGTGCCGCCTGTAAGAAGATAAACAGGCTTGCCAAAAGACTGGCTTGCGGCTGCAGCGGCTTCTGGGACAGTGGCGCAGGAATCATTAAAAAAGCGCACACCATTATTTTCATGGAAAAACTGCAGACGATGGTCAATTCCGGGCCATGTAGACATGATTTCCACGCATTTTTCTGATGGAACACCCATAAGTTTTAAAATCAGAGCGGCGTTCAAGGCGTTGATTTTCATGTGTTCGCCAGGAACAATAAGATTTTTCATAATGATTTCTGGATTTTTCATGCCAGGAAGCATTGCTTTGCCGCAGAAATTGCCATTTTCGTCTTTAGACTGGTATACGCCGGAAAAATCATGAACTGTTTCATCTGTAACAGAATCCTTTGCATATCGCAGAACCTGAGCTTTTGTTTCTGATGCGAAGAAATCGCCCCAGGTTCCACCGGCTTCTGGACCTGTGCCAGGTTCGTCACCTTCGTAGTCAAAAATTGAATAATCTGCTGCAGTCTGGTCTGCATAAATGAGGCGTTTGTCTGCAACGTACGGTTCCATTGCATGGTACCAGTTCTGGTGGTCTGGCACGATTTTTGTAATTACGCAGATTTTTGGTTTTAATGCGCCTCGGCCACGTAAGTCTGCCAGCTGCCAGCTGGAAAGTTCCAGAACAACTGGTGTGTTTTCGTTTGTTTTTTCAAGAAAAGTAAGTGGCGAAACTGTAATGTTTCCGCCTAAAAATGCTGTAAATCCGGCTTTGTTCAGACCATAATAGGCTGCACTTACAGTTGAAGATTTTCCTTTGCTTCCTGTTACGGCAATCACTGGCGCTTTTGTAAAGTGCAGGAAAATGCTGATGTCTGTTTCTATTGCACGGGCTGCGGCAAGATATTTATTTCCTTCTATTTTTACACCCGGATTTTTGATTACACAGTCAGCATTTTCAAAATCTTCAATCAAATGTTCGCCAAGACGGTATGTAAGACGGCTTGTGTCTAATTCTGGATCTTCTGAAAGCTTTTTGATTGTTGGCAAAAGCTGTTCTTTTGTTTTCATGTCTGTAGCCAGAACATTTGCGCCATGCTTTAAGAAAAACCGGACGCAGGCTTCTCCGCCACCGTTCAAGCCTAGACCCATAACAACTATATTTTTATTTTTTATGTCTTCAAGAGTATTGAAAACGCATCCTGATTTGTAAGTGTACATGTTTTGATTTTACCATTTTTTTTTGCAGGATTCCACAGTAATTTTAATTTGAGCTTTTTGAATGTACTGTATAAAAAAAGATTGTATACAATATAATTTTATGAAAGGTATTGACAGTTTGTTTTGTTTAGAAGTATATTATGAGTGTAAACAGATTGTATACAATTTAATTTTATACGAAGTGAAGATTATGATTTATGATTTTAAGTTTAATGACAGAAAAGAGACTGGGAATTCTTGATTTTCCTTGAGACCAGTTTGGACATCAGGCTCCAGGAACAAATGAAGAAATCCATACCTTCTGCAAAGGCCGATTCGGAATTCAGTTTCCGCAGTATGGTAAAGTTGAAGTAAACGGCGAAAAAGTAAAGAAAGCAATGGGCGATATTCTTTAATTGCGGAGCAGTGGAAAGAAGAGCAGGAGGATATTTTATGGAAGAAATTTTTGATGTTGCAATCATTGGAACAGGACCAGCAGGTTTGTCTGCTGCCATAACACTTAAAATACGAAACAAAAAAATCATTCTTTTTGGAAGTAAGAATCTTTCAGAAAAAATTGTAAAAGCCCATGAAATTCAGAATTATCCTGGGTTTCCTGCTATAAAAGGATTGGACCTTGCACAGAAATTGCAGGCTCATATTGATAATCTGGGGATTGAAATTACAGAAGAGCTGATTACAACATGCTATTCTATGGGCAGCAGCTTTAGCCTTACTTCAAAGTCAAACAAAATGTATAGCGCCAGAAGTGTTATTCTTGCAACTGGCGTTAATTTTGGAAAACCTTTTGAAGGGGAGGAAAAATTTCTTGGGCGGGGCGTAAGTTACTGTGCAACCTGTGACGCACCTTTTTACAAGGGCAAAAAGGTTTGTGTAATTGCACAGACAGAAAAAGAGGAATCAGAAGCAAAATTTTTGTCTGAGGTGTGTGAAAAAGTTTATTACATTCCGTTGTACAAAATTGGAGAAAATGCTTTTGCCGGCGCAGAAAATATTGAAACTGTTTCTGATTCAGTTGCGGCAATTGAAGGCGGTATGAAGGCTAATCGGCTGGTATTGAAAAACAGTCAGATTGAAACAGACGGCATTTTTATTCTTAGGGACAGTGTTTCTCCAAAACAGCTTGTTCCGGGACTTGAACTTGATGAAAATCATGTTAAAGTTAATAGACTGATGGAAACAAATCTTCCTGGATTATTTGCCTGTGGAGATATAAGCGGGCTTCCTTATCAGTATATAAAAAGTGCTGGAGAAGGTAATGTTGCGGCTTTAAGCGCAGTTAAATATTTGAGTAAGTAATACAAACATTTCGGTGTTTTAGGAGATTATTATGGTTAAGAAGATTTCAGGAAACGAATTCAAAGATTCAGTGAAAAGTGGATACAGTGTAGTGGATTTTTCTGCTACATGGTGTGGACCTTGCCAGATGCTGGCTCCGGTTCTGGAGGAAGTTTCGAAAGATATGAAAGACAAGGTGAACTTCTTTGCAGTTGATGTAGACGAGGCTCAGGATGTTTGCAGTGAACTTGGAATTATGAGCGTTCCTTCTATTTTTATATTTAAGGATGGAAGCAAGGTTGCGCAGACAGTAGGATTCCAGCCAAAAGAGGCTCTTAAGAACTGGATTTCTAGTAATCTGTAGTTTGTCATGAATGACTTCCGATGCAGAGGGTTTGGATTATTCAGTTTTTTGCACGAATAAAATGAACTCTCTGCGGATGCGTGAGCGATGGGAAGGCCGCCGCAGGCGTTGCAATAAAAGAGCTGGTTTGAAACCAGCTCTTTTATTGCAATGAAGGCGAAAGCCGGAAGCCTGGACGTAGCGACCCGACTGAGGCGGAGCCGAAGGAGGGACACGCCCTTAAATTTTTCTTGCAAGGCTTCTGAGTTTTACAGCGTTAATTATAAAGCGTACAAATTCGTCAAGAAGAACGGCAAAGAAAACTCCGCTTATACCAAGATGAAGAACAAGTACAAAAAGACAGCCCAGAGAAATTACAAAAATTGTGCCGAAAATCTGAGTAAAAAACATCCATTGAGGAGCGCCAAAACCGCGGATTGCACTGCCGATGATGATATTACCAGATTTTGAAAAAAGATTAAGGGACATTAAAATCAGGAACAGGCGGCACTGGTCAATAATTGAAGCTTCTTTTGTGAAAAGCGAAACAACCTGATGTGGAAAAATAATGCAGAGAATCAGTGTTATGAGGGAAACGGTTGCGGAAAGGCCGTAGGAAATGCGGCAGACACTTTTGAATTCTGATGCATTCTGCTTGCCTTTTGCTTCGCTGGTAAGAGTGAGAGTTCCGTTTCCAATTGAGCCGATTATTACAACGGCAAGAATTTCTACGCTGAAAATAATGGAATAAATTCCTGCTGCCATTTCGCTGATGGTGTTCAAAAGCCGCATCATCATAAGGTTTCCGAAATTCCATGTAAAATCTTCAAGGGCTGTGTTTATTCCAAGCTTTACGGTGTGAAAATACGAGATAAATGGTGCTTTTAAAATCTGTTTAAAATGTGGCAGGGTTGGAAGATTCTTCTGGTTAAAGAAGAATGGAAGGGGAATGAAAACGCCTGCGTATTCTGCGATTACTGTTGCGATGGCAGCACCTTTGATTCCCAGGGCGGGAAGTCCGAAATTTCCAAAAATCAAGGCGTAATCAAGAAGGATGTTCAATGATGAACGGATGATTCCGAAAAAAATTAAAGGTTTTGTGAAATTTGAAGTCTGCATTATGACTGGGAGAGCGGATTCAAAACCTAAAATAAGGAAAATAGGCAGAAAGTAGCGGGTGTATTCCATGCACAGGGGCATTATGTTTTCTGATACGCCCATTACGGTAAATACTGGTTTTGCCATTACAGCCCAGAAACCGAAGAGTGCCAGCGGAAGAATGCTGCACCATTTTAGAAGTGCTCCGGAATATTCAAAGGTTTTTTCCTTGTTGTCTGCGCCAACGTTCTGGCTGATGAGGATTGAGGCTCCAATGGAAATTGAAAAGCAGAATGACATTGATGTCCACATTGGAGTAGAAACGTTGCTGAGAGCGCTCATGTTTAATGGATCCAGGCGACCAAGAAAAATGCGGTCGATCAACATCTGAATCTGGGAAATAAGATTGCTTAAGATGATTGGAATTGCAATCTGCAGAAGTTTGTTAAGACAGTTCTTGTTTAAAGTAATTGTTTTCATGTGCATAAATTAGGATGTTAATTTGATAAAGTCAATAAAGTGCAGGTTTAAACACGAACTTTAAGTTTGTGCTGCAATTGCACTATTTGAATGTACTGCAGGAAAAAGCGCTCCAATCTGGGGCTGTCCAATAAGTTTGCATTACGGTGGTTGAGTTTATCGAAACCACCACATTTAGTGTAGCAGTCATTTCGAAGGGCTCAATGAGCGCTACACTCATTACTTTTGGGACAGCCTCAGTAGGGTTAGCGGGCTGTAATCAGCTGGGATTTTGATTCGAAACGGAGGAGTGCTTCGTTTACGAGAAGTTCTGTGAGCTTTTCAAATTCAAGGCCGGCTTTTTCGCACATTTTTGGGAACATGCTGATTGGGGTAAAGCCTGGCAGAGTGTTTACTTCGTTCAGGAAGATTGCGTTTGTATCTTTGTCGATGAAGAAGTCAACACGGCTCAGGCCACTGCAGTCCAATGTCTTGAAAGTCTTTACGGCTGTAGAACGGATAGTTTCTATTAAATCTGTGGAAAGATCAGCAGGAATGCGTAGGGCAGCTCCGTTAGGATCATTATACTTAGCGTCAAAATCGTAGAAAGTGTGAGTTGGAACGATTTCGCCAGGAATGTAGGCTTTTACAACTTCGTCTGCATTGTTAGGATTTGCAGTTGTTGAGTTTCCAGTTACAGAACATTCAACTTCCCGGGCATTAATGGCTTTTTCAATAAGAACCTTGTCATCCCAGCTGAATGCTTCCATAAGATAGAAGGAAAGTTCTTTAGGAGTTTTTGCCTTGTTTGCACCGTTTGATGAACCTGCGCAGCAAGGCTTGATGAACAAAGGAAATCCCAGATCATCAATGCAGCGCTGGAAAATTTCATCGTAACGGTGGCTGTCGTTCAGGTCGCAGCGCTTCATGCAGATATACGGAACTACAGGAATGCCTGCGGCTTCAAGAACCTGCTTTGTTTTTTCCTTGTCCATTGTAAGAGAACTTGCCATTGTTGTGCAGCCAACATAAGGAATGTCTGCCATATCCAAAAGTCCCTGAATTGTGCCGTCTTCGCCGTAAGTTCCATGAAGGGCAGGGAAAACTACATCAATTTCAAGCTGTTCAGATGGAGTGCGGAAGCAGTTTTTGCCTGCACCAGGAACAACATAAACGGCTTTAGCCTGGTCTTCTGTAATTTTAAAAGATGCTTTTGTATCAGAAGTAATGCGGTTTAATTCAGCTTCATCCTGAAGAAACCATTTTCCTTTTGGAGTGATTCCGATAAGAACTACATCGTTGTTTTTTGCAAGTCCACGGGCAATTGCAGCAGCAGAAACAAGACTGATTTCATGTTCACCGGATCTTCCACCGTATATAAGTGCGATTTTCATAGATTTTCTCCCAAAATTGCGTAAGTTATTAATTTTTATAACCCATTTCAGCAAGTGCATTGACCGCTTCGCTGATTTCGTCGTATGGCATTGTGTAATCTTTGTAGATTATAGAATTTTCGTGGCTCTTTCCAAGAAGCAGGACAATATCGCCTTTTTGGGCCATTTTGAAAACTTCCCGGATGGCTTTTTGCCTTTCATGAATGATGAAGAGATTTTCATTCATTTTAAGGCCGGCCTTTTCAGCTCCAACAGCAATCATCTTTAAAAGTTCCACTGGGTCTTCGCCGCGAGGATCTTCGTCTGCAAGAACAACAGTATCACAGAAGCGGGCAGCAATTTCGCCCTGCAAAGGACGTTTAGTAAGATCCCGTTCACCACCACTTCCAAAAACGCAGAACATTCGACCTGAACATCTTTTTCGGACAGGAGGAAAAATTGTTTCAAAGGAACTTGGAGTGTGGGCATAGTCAACAATAAGCTCAAATGGCTGACCTTTATCAATTACAGTCATTCTTCCTTTTATTGGCGTAACTTGCGGAACCAGCGCAGCAAGCTCTTCAAAACTTTTTCCTGTTACAGAAGAAACCGCTGTAATTGCAGCCATGATGTTGTAAGCATTAAAAGCGCCAGGAAGCTTAGCCTGCACAGAAATGCGTTTGTATTCACGAGGCTGAACAGGATCAAAATTTACAGGATAAGAAGCATCGTTTCCGTCAGTTTCTAAAGTAAAATCCAGACCGAACCTTGCGGCAGCAATATTAACAGCCTTCATGTAACGCAGATTTTTAGGAATTTCAGGAAGCGCAACGGCATCCGCACCAGTTTCTGCAGCAGCTTTGCCAGCCAGCCCCAATGTTGTGTAGCCGTAAACGTGTTTTTTAGTAGAATTGATGAAATATTCTGCGCTAGGATCTTCAAGATTTACGATTCCAATAGAAGGAATTTTTACATCAACGCCGGCAATAGTCTTGATGTGATTGTGCTTATCAAGAGCGCGGAAAAGATTTGCCTTGTCGTTGCGGTAAGTTTCAAAATTCTTATGGAATTCAAGATGCTCCAGAGTAACGTTCATAAAAACGCCGCAGTCAAAAAGCACGTTACCAAGACGGTTTGTTTTTGGCGAAAGTCCGTGGCTTGAAGATTCAACAACTGCGAATTTACAGCCGTTTTCAAGCATTTTATTCAGATGATGATGAATGACAGGAGCTTCTGGAGTAGTCTGATGCTGAGGATTAGGCAAAGCATCTCCGCCAAAGGAATATTCAACAGTAGAAATAAAACCAGCCTTTTCGCCGGCAAGACGTAAAAGCTGCCAGATAAAACTTACAGTTGAAGATTTTCCTTCTGTTCCTGTAACGCCAAGAACAATAAGCTTTTTAGAAGGAGAATCGTAAAAAGTGTCTGAAATTGGCGACATTGCAAAACGGGCATCTTCAACCTTTATAAAAGCAGGAAAAACGCCTTCAAATTTGCTTCCGTCAACAGGTTCACCCTTTTCATTTTCTCCAATAGCACCATCAATATGCATTTTTGCAATCAGACGGGCAGATTTAGCCTGAACATCCTTAGAAAGTTCCCCCTGAAATACAATGACAGAGGCACCCTTTTCAATAGCCTGGGGAATGAATTCATTTCCATTAATGTGAGTACCTGGAAGTGCAAAATACAAAGCACCTTCAGAAACTTCCCGTGAATCAAAAACAAGGTCAGTAACAGCAATGTGTGCAATATCAGAATCTGCAACAGGAGTTACACCGTCTGCAGCCACAGCCTGATGAGCAAAAGATGGCAACAGTTGCGATAACAATTTCTGCATAAAAAAAACCTCGGGCACAGCCCAGTGACAATGATAAATCCGCCCACCGCGAATTCAGTTCAGTTTAACGTTTTATCAAGTCTTATACAATTGAAGATTTTGTTTATGGGCGGGAAATTCTTTTTGCCAAGGGCTTTTCGTGGTTTCATTCCTCGCTCCGCTCGGAACGGCTCCGCCGCCACTACAATCCCTCCGCGGTTTTAACTCCGCGCAAAACCGCGCATACGTGTTTTTCATAAGTTTTAGGTTTCGGCGGTTAGAACCGCCGGTTTGCATGCTACGGGGGACTCACACGTTGTACGTGATCGACTCCCTCCGCGGTTACAAACCGCGCAAACCGCGCATACGTGTTTTTCGTAAGTTTTAGGTTTCGGCGGTTAGAACCGCCGTTTGCATGCTACGGGGGGCTCACACGTTTTTACGTGTTCGACTCCCTCCGCGGTTACAAATCCGCGCAAACCGCGCATACAGTTTCGCACATAAAAAAATAGTCCGTTTTTTTGGTGATGGCATTTTGTGGAAGTTTTTCATTAATGGTCATAAATTAAAATTACAGGAGGAAAGATACATGGAAAAATCACCTTTGCAAAATTTTACATACGGTCTTTTTTTTGTAACAGCAAAATACCGCAAAAAAGACAGCGGCTGTGTTACAAATACAGCTATTCAAGTCACTTCGCAGCCAGAACAGATAAGCATAGCTTTGAACAATGCAAGTTTTACAAACGAAATGATAAAGCAGTCGGAAATGTTCAATGTTTCTGTGATGAATCAGAATGTGGACTTTGAACTTATAAAACGGTTTGGATTTCAGACGGGGAGGAATATAGAAAAATTCGAAAATTTTAAGGGCATGGAGAGATCAAAAAACGGAATATACTATATAAAGGAGGGAACAAATTCATTTATTTCTGTTAAAATAACAGAGACCATTGATATTGGCACTCACACCATGTTCGTGGGAAAAATTACAGAAATGGAAATTCTGAACAACATAAAATCGGCGACTTATGAGTTTTATCAGAATCATATAAAACCAAAACCAGAGCTAAAATCATCTGGAAATAATTCTGATAAAAATACAGTGTGGCGGTGCAGCATCTGTGGTTACGAGTATGAAGGTGAGGAATTGCCGGAAAATTTTGTGTGTCCTGTTTGTGGACATACGGCAGAAGTATTTGAAAAAATCGTATTGGACTGAATTTCAGTCTATCAAAATAAAACCAGAAACGGAGGAATTATGAAAGTTTTTAAATGTAAGATTTGCGGACGGATTGTTGAAGAAATTAGGGAAGGGGCAGGGATTCCTGTCTGCTGTGATACAGAGATGACATTGCTTAAGCCATGTTCATCTGATGGAGCGGTTGAAAAACACGTTCCTGTTGTAGACATAAAAGGATGCAATATAAAGGTTTGTGTTGGTTCTGTTGAACACCCGATGATGGATGCTCATTTTATTGAATGGATTGCAGTTGAAACTACAAGAGGCGTTTACAGAAAGCAGCTTTCACCATCCTGCAAGCCTTGCGCAGATTTTTGTCTGACAGAAGGCGAAAGCTTTATTGCGGCTTACGCTTACTGCAATCTTCACGGATTGTGGAAAAATTCATAGTCAAAAGCTTTGCAAATCCCATTCCAGCTGTTTATAATGATTCCATGAAAAGTATTCTTATTAAAGACACAACAAAAGAAGAACGAGAAAAAATCGTTCTGGAATCATTAGGAGACGGCTGGGATGTAGGCTGTGACTTCAGCGGTACAGGCGTAGACTACCAGCAGTACATCGACGGCAAAAAAGAACTCCGCCAGTTAAACGAAGAAGCCCGCCTGGGCCTTGTAGTTGCCTACCCGGAAGAAACCCCAAAATCCTGCGGCATAGGAAATTAATTTGTGAAAACTGCTGCAAATAATCATTGCTAAGGAAATTAGCGGTGTTTTAAATGTGCCGCCACTGACTGCTACAACTGGACAGTAAAGTACCTTCTTCCATCCTTCACGACCATCGGGCAGACAAAAATGCCGAAGTTGGGGCTGGCGTATGGCGCTTTTTCCAGCACCTGGTCTTCAAAGAAAATATTTTCGTTTGGAAGAAGTTCTTATTTGCGAAATGTTTTCATAAGAGCTGCACTTCCGTATTTTTATGATTACTGTAAATTACAACATATATGAAAAAAATAAATTGACATAACTATTTGGTATCATACATAATACTATTAATGAAGCGTCTTATAGTAATCGATACAAATGTTGTT
>JAFOCI010000005.1 GCA_017381365.1 Treponema sp. | reverse complement strand
GACTATAACAGAAAATGGTGAAAAATTCTAGGCAGGGAGCATTGGGGCTGTCCCAAAAGTAATGAGTGTAGCGCTCAGGAATCACCTGTCGAAATGACTGCTACACTAAATGTGGTGGTTTCGATAAACTCAACCACCGTATTTTTAATTTTCAAAAAACTCGGATTTCGGGCTATTCAATATCAATGTTTTGAATTTTATAAAATGGAATTACAGGTTCCTGATTTGATTTGTGTTCACCAATTATTTTTTCCATCCATATCATATTATACCAGCGGTTAAATTTATAACCGCATTGGTGAAATTCTCCTACTAATTTATATCCCATTTTTTCATGAAATTGTGCACTGTTTTTTGTAAGAAATTCATCTTCTGTTTCTGGATAGGCAATACAAGCATTGGAGTTTAAAACATTTTGCCTGGCAAGCAGTTCTTCAAGTTTGAACAAAAGCTGTTTTCCGATTCCCTGGTGGCAAAAATCTTTGTGAACATATATGGAAGTTTCAATTGCCCATTCGTAAGCGGCTCGAGATTTAAAGGGGCTGGCATAAGCATAACCGACAATAGTATTATCCATTTCAGCTATTATAAAAGGAAATTTTTTTAGAGTGCTGGAAATTCGATTTTTGAATTCGCTTATTGAAGGCACTTCCCATTCAAACGTGATGGAAGTATTTTTTACATAATAAGAATAAATTTCAAGTAAACTGTGGGCATCTTCTGGCGATGCTATTCTTAAGTTTATATTATTTTTCATAGTGATAGATAGAATAGCACTGTGTACTTCATAGTATCAATGCTTTGACTTAATTAGAAATAACGTTTACAATGACAAAATATGAAATTTTGTCATTGTATGATGGCTGTTTTTGTGCTTTTTTCAATTTTTGGTTGTGCAAGCACAAAACAGATTGAAAATTCAACAGTTGCGCCAGTTTATATTACAAATACAAAAAAATTTTATTTGATGAGTCCTGCAGAAATTGAAAATAAAATTGATGCTTTACAGCTTTTGAATGGCAAATTTGGTGAAAATGAATTTGTTATGCAGGCTTTGCTTCAGGCAGATGAAAAAGGAATTTTTCTTTCTCTTTTCAATGATTTTGGTGTTGGAATGGGAAATCTTACTTATGACGGTATAACCGCAAATTTTGATTCTAAAATATTTCCAAATAATCTAAAGGCTGAATATATTGTTGCTGATTTACAATTTGCGTATTACAAGATTCCAGCAATAAACGAAATACTAAAATCAATTGGCATGTATATGGAAGTAACTGAAAATGACGGCAGTCAGGTGCGCACAATTTGCAGCAATTCAATTCTGCCAATGATGAATTCCAAAACGATAGAAGTTATTACAAAAAAATCTGGTTCAATAAAAATAGAAAATATGCTGCGAGGTTATGAATATAATTTGCAGGAGGCAGAATAATGCGACCTGTTTATTTGTCAAAACCAGCAGTTTTCTGTTGCTGTGCTAGAAATTCTGAGGAGCTTTGGAATGCTGTTATAAGCGGAAACCAGGACGGAATTCGCAAAGTTACAGCTTTGAATGGCAAAGAGTTTTTTGCAGCTCGCATTTCTGATGAACTTTTGCAGGAAAAAAGTTCTGCCCGCTTTGATATGCGGATTATGCGCATAGAAGATAAGTGTCTTTCTCAGCTGGCGCAGCTTGTGGAAGGGGCAAAGAAAAGTTATGGCGCAAACAGAATTGGCGTTTGCGTTGGTTCTTGTGATAACGGTACAGAGTTTTCTATTGCGGGGCATCGTAAATATTTTGCGAATGGAGTTTTTGATTCAGATTATTCGCTGGAAATTCAAGGCGCGGATTATGTTTCAACGTTTGTTGCAGAAAAGTTCGAATTGCAGGGACCTTGCATGACGTTCAGTACAGCCTGCTCTTCAAGTGCGGGTGCAATCATAAAAGGTGCAGAGCTTATAAGAGCCGGTCTTTGCGATGCAGTTGTTGCCGGCGGAATTGATATTGCCAGCGACACAACTTTGCTTGGTTTTGATGCGCTGGAGGCTGTTTCCAGCGAAAAGACAAATCCGTTTAGTAAGAACCGGCAGGGAATTACACTTGGCGATGCTGGCGCTTTCTTTTTGCTTTCAGCTGAAAAATCTGAAGAGTTAGTTGAATTGCTTGGTTACGGAGAGAGCGCTGATGCTTATCACATGACAAGTCCTGATCCAAGCGGTGATGGCGCAAAACGAGCAATGGAAAAGGCTTTAAAATCTGCGGGGTTAAAACCGGAGCAGATTGATTATGTAAATCTTCATGGAACAGGAACAAAATTCAATGATTCCATGGAAGGAAAAGCTGTTGCTGCTGTTTTTGCAGGGTATAAAGTTCCTTGCAGCACAACAAAACCGATGACAGGTCATACGCTTGGTGCAGCAGGTGCATTAGAGGCTGCTGTCTGCTATAATGCAATTGTAAATAATGCAGGTAAATCTGAAGGTGAAATAAAGCTTCCTGTTCAGGTTTGGGATAAAATTCCGGATGAAGAAATTCCAGAATTGAATATTGTGAGTGCGGGTGAAAAATCTGACTGTAAGAAAGTTCGGGTTTGCATGAGTAATTCTTTTGCGTTTGGCGGTGCTAATTCCAGTTTGATTATTGGATGTAGAGGTTAATATGAGTGTTGATATTCCAACTTCTAAAAGAACAGATTATATTTCCTGGGATGAATATTTTATGGGCGTTGCGATTCTTGCGTCAAAGCGTTCAAAGGATCCTAATACTCAGGTTGGCGCTTGTATTGTAGATCAGAATAATATTATTCTTTCTACAGGATACAATGGTTTTCCTTATGGCTGTTCTGATGATGTGTATTCCTGGTCAAGAACTGGGGAAGACACAAAATACAGCTATGTTGTTCATGCTGAGTTGAATGCGATTTTAAATGCCCGCGGAAAAAATTTGAGTGGTGCAAAAATATATGTTGATTTGTTTCCATGTAATGAGTGCGCAAAGGCAATCATTCAGTCTGGAATAAAAGAAGTAATTTACTTATACGACAAATATGCTACAGAAAAAAGTACAATTGCTTCTAAAAAAATGCTTGCGTCAGCGGGAGTTAAAATGACAATGCTGAAAGTGAGCAGAAAAAATATTGAAATAAATTTTGAACATTAGGGCATTTATAAAAAATACTTTTTTGAGTTTTCCATATACTAAAAAGAAGAGGTTAATATGGCAGAAGTAGAAGCTAAAGAAGTGGCTCAGTTTATTGATCATGATGAACTGATTAATTATCTTCCTCATAAGGGTAAGATGTTTCTTTTGACACGTGTAACTCAGCATGATGTTGAAAAGCATACAATTACAAGTGAGTATGACATTACAGAAAACTGTATTTTTTACGAAGAAGAATTTGGCGGTGTTCCAACCTGGGCTGGTTTTGAACTTATGGCACAGGGAGTTTCTGCACTTACTGGAATTACAAACAAAATTAAGGGAAGAACTCCTCTTCCTGGAATGATTTTAAGCGTTGTTGATTTTAAGGCTTCAATCGGATTCTTTAAAGCTGGCACAACAGTTCAGATGAAGATTGCGGAAGACTATCGTGATGAAGAGACAAATACTTACCGTTATTTGTGTTCAATCTATGAATCTGTAGGAGATGCAGTTCCAGCTGCAACTGCAAAAATAACAGTTATGGAAACAGAAGACATGGTTGGCATGTTTACTAAATAGAAAGGAAGAAAGGGGTACATATATGAACGAAGATAAGAAAGTATTGATTACTGGCGCATCTGGTGGTCTTGGACGCGCTTGTGCTGTTGAAGCTGCAAAAGCTGGTTACTATGTAATCTGTCATTACAACGGAAGCAAGGCTAAAGCTGAAGAAACAATGAAGCTTGTTGAAGAAGCTGGCGGAAAGGGCGAATTGATTCAGTTCAATGTTTCTGACCGTGCTGACTGTAAGGAAAAACTTGACGGCTTGACCGCAAAACTTGCTGCAAATGGCGAAATTCTCTGGGGTGTTATAAACAACGCTGGTATTACCCGCGACAACACATTTGCAGGTCTTGAAGATGCTGACTGGGATGCTGTTATTCATACAAATCTTGATTCTTTCTATAACGTTCTTAAGCCACTTATTATGACTATGGCTACTCGCAAAAACAAGCGTGGTGGTCGTATCATCACTATGGCTTCTGTTTCTGGTATTATCGGAAATCGCGGTCAGACAAACTATTCTGCTTCTAAAGCTGGTATCATTGGGGCAACAAAGGCTCTTGCTGTTGAGCTTGCAGGGCGCAATATTACTTGTAACGTTATTGCTCCTGGTGCTATTGAAACAGAAATGACTGCAAACATTATTCCTGAAGCAAAAGAAATCATGCTTAGCACAATTCCAATGAAGCGCATGGGGCGCCCAGAAGAAATTGGCGCTGCAGCAGTATTCCTTTTGAGTGAAGGAGCTTCTTATATCACTCGTCAGGTTATTACTGTAGACGGCGGTATGTGCTAAAAATATAGATTTTATAATTTAGCTGGTAGTCGATAGTTTTTAAGAGAAGCTGCTCTTCGGGGGAGTACTTTATCTTATCTTCGGCATACATTACGCCTGTTGAATCGCTGATGGCGATTTGCATATTGAGAGTAGGAATGAATCTGTAAATTCAGCCGGGTTTTTGTTTCATTTAGTTCTAATCTAACTGATTTTTGACGGAAAATCTCTATAAAGTCATCAATAAGGGGCTGTCCCAAAAGTAATGAGTGTAGCGCTCAGGAACCACTCGTCGAAATGACTGCTACACTAAATGTGGTGGTTTCGATAAACTCAACCACCGTAATGCAAACTTATTGGACAGCCCCATGTTGCCATATAAGGGTGGTGTGTAAAGAAATTTTACGAATTGCGCCACTTAATGTCACCGAAATTCAAAATCTATGCTACAATATTATGAAATAGCGCACTATTTCTGCGAGTTTTAATTCGCTAAAATAGTGCGCCTTAAAACATCGCATTGCAGGAGTGACTTCTAAAATCAGAAGATTTTAGTGGTTTCAATAAAGTATTATGGCAGAAAGAGAAGACAAGTTTAGGACACATCGTATTATTCAGATTGATGAAGATATCCGTTCGGGGATTTATCCGGGCATTCAGTTTTTAATGGAAAAGCATGGGGTAAGCCGCCGTACTATTTTGCGTGACATTGAGTTTTTGCGCGACAGATATCAGGCTCCGATTGAATGCGACAGAAGGCGCAAAGGTTACTATTATACTGACCCGACTTTTGCGATTAAGAACGTTCTGCTTACAGAAGGCGACCTTTTTACTGTAAGCACGGTAATGCACTTAATGGAACAGTACAAAAACACTCCGCTGGAAAATCAGTTCCGCCACATGATGGGAAAAATCAGCGAGCTTTTGCCAAATCAGGTAAGCGTTGATTCGGGCTTTTTGAATAAGGATATTTCTTTTATTAGCGATCCGCTTCCTTCTATAAAAGAAGGGGTTTTTGAAAACATTTTTGAAGCTATAAAAACCAGGCAGGTTTTGAATTTTGATTACCGTTCTGTAGCTAGTGCGGAATATAAGGCAAGGGTTTTGAATCCTTATCATGTTTTGTGCCATAAGGGTAACTGGTATGTATTTGGATTTGATCAAAGGGCGCTCCCCTTACAAAGTTCGGGTCGGGCTTTGCAGGGTTCCGCTAACGCTTCATTGGACGCAGCAAGCTGCTTACCAACGGCTGACGCCGCCCTTCCAATCCCTAGTGCAGGAGCCTGCCGTATTTACGCTTTGTCCCGCATAAAAAACATCAAAATCACGAAAGAGCAGTTTACAATTCCGAAAGGTTTTGACATCAGCAAGGAAGTTGATTTGAGCTTTGGAATCTGGCATAACACAGGTGCTCCGGAAGAATATGAACTTTTGTTTGATTCCAGCCTTGCAAATTACATTCTAGAAAGAGAATGGCACAAGGACCAGCAGATGGAGCAGAGGGAAGACGGGTCGGTGTATCTGAAGTTTGCTTCGAATCAGAAAAAGCAGATTTTGAGCTGGGTACTGGGATTTGGACCTGCGGTAAAGGTGCTGGCACCTGAGAGCCTGAGAGATGAAATCCAGGCAAATGCTGAGAAGATTTTGGAGAAATATAAAAAGTAGTTTGCTGGACATAAAATGAGTGAAGCAGCAGATGGGATGCGCTTGTGCCGCAAGGCACAAACGTCAATAATTTCAATTCATGCAAACAGCGGAAAGCGGCGTATGCGCAAGCGTCTTTGACGCTGAGTTAAATAATTTCAATTCATGCAAACGACACGAAGCGACGTATGCGGCTGTGACGCTGGAATTGGGAGTAACAAAGTAATGGAAGAACGCGAAGTAAAAATTCACGGAATATATAAGCATTTTAAGAATAAGTATTACATCGTTGAAGATGTGGCTTTTCATTCGGAAACCAAGGAAGAATATGTGGTTTACCGCAGGCTTTACGGAGATAATTCGCTTTGGATTCGGGAGAAGGGGATGTTTTTGAGCGAGGTGGATCACGAAAAGTACCCTGATGTAAAGCAGAAGTGGCGCTTTGAGCTGGTAAATGAAGTTTAGAAAATCTTTTTTTCTAAATGCAGCATATTTATTTAAATCTGAGTAAGAGTACGATTGTTATCTTTATGATTAAAATATAAGATATAAGTTAAAATATAATTGACAAAATATATTTTAACTTATATAAATATAGTCATGAATATATTTAACGAAATTGAATATGAAGATGATCATTTTGCAGATAATGAATATGTTTTCTTGAATCCTTCAAGACAGATTCAAACTAATTTATCAAACATTTTACAGCTTTGTGATTGGGATATCAGAGAATTAAAAGAGATATTAGGAGTATCAAAGTCTACTTGTAATAATATTCTAGGAAATGATTCCATGACAAATACAAAGCCTACGCCTTTACATAAAACAGACATAATAACCTTGTTGATGTGTATACAGAATAAAAAAGTTAGGGATAATAACTGCTTGTTAGTTATTTATCTATATTCAATATTGTGTCCAGGAATGCCTGTTACTTTAGATTTTAAACCTTACAAAAATCTTTCAGTATTAGAAAAGAAAATAACTCCCGAATTGTTATTTCAAAATCTGGAATGTCTTATTCCTAATATAACTAGAGACTTTAATCGTTTTATGGATTGGAGGTGTAATAAACCTGAAATAACAATTACAGAATATTATGGTCATCCAGAATTAGATGAATATATTTCAATTGATTTTGATAATAAGGAACCATTAGAAGTAGAAATAAAGAAAGCAATAAAAAATACAAAGAAATTTATATCTGTTTATTTAGACTGGTATATTTCAAAAATTACGGCTTGGTGTAGATAAATAGAGAGCGTTGAAAAGGAGGTGTAAGATAAAACCGCTAAAATAGAGCGGCTTTATCTTACATTGAACTGCTGTTCCTCATTACATTACGGAACAGCGTAAAAAGTCAATCGATTGTTGAAACAATCTTCTTGACTTTTTATGGGAGTAAAAACTATGTCTAAAATCATTAAATCCTTAAAGAATATTAACTGGAACCTTTTTCTTTCATTATTGGTAATGGGATTAATTCCAACAATTTATACAACTGTACGGGTTTTCTTTATCGGACAGCTTCCTGGGGATTGGTCTTTTTCTATTGCAGGACAGCTTTCCTGGGTAAATCTGATTTATGAAATTCTGAACGAGGCAATCATTCTCCCATTATATTTCTTTATGGGAAAGGTTGTCTCTGATAAGACAGAATATACAAACCGAATAAAAACCGGGCTGATAATTTCTTTTTGTATTTATGCAGTTTGTTCGATTTTTATATGCTTATTTACAAAGCCATTATTAGTTGCAATGGCCACAAGCAAGGATATTATTGGAGAATCGGCCATTTATATAAGAATTGAAAGTATTGCTAATATCTTTTCTCTTCTTGCAAGCTTTCTGTTTGTATGTCTTGTAACTCTTGGAAAATCAAAATATGTGTACATACTTACTGGAGTAAAGCTCGCTTTATGCATAATTTTTGATACATTCTTTGTTTCAACACTTAGTATTTCTGCAAATCTTGGCGTAAACGGAATAGGATATAGTAACATAGTTGTGAATCTTCTTCTTTTTATTGTATCAGTGATTCTGCTGAGCAAAGAAGGATATTCGATTTTCAATAAGGAAAAATTATCATTCAAATGGACAAAAGGTTTATTGAAAGTTGGTGGTATTTCTGGTGCAGAATCATTTGTTCGAAATGTGGTTTATATGATAATGATCAGTAGAATGGTAAACATGGTAAATGAACAGGGAACCTACTGGGTTGCAAATAATTTTATCTGGGGATGGCTGCTTCTTCCAGTAAATCAGCTTGGAGAATTAATAAAACAGGAAGTTGGTACAGATGAAAAAGCTGTAAAAAATAATACCCTTGGTTATTTTGCAGTAACAGCTATTGTATGTTTAATCTGGTTTATTACTATTCCGGGGTGGAAGTCTTTCATGGCAAACGTATTACAATTTGCCGATGTAGACAAGTTGTTCAGTCTTGTTATGGTACTTCTCGGGTTTTATGTTTTATATGCTTTACAGAATGTATTTGACAGTGAATTCTATGGTCTAGGAAAAACAAATTACATGCTTTTCGAATCGGTTGTAACAAACACTATCTATTACGGAGTTGCCTTTATTTTGTATCTGGCAGGTGTGTGGAAACCGACTTTAATAGGCATTGCATTGCTTTTTGGTATCGGAAACGCTTTTGACAGTATTGTATCAGGTGGAGCGTATGCCTTTTTATTAAAGAAAAAGAAGATAAACATTCTGGAGATAGAATAAAATGAGAATTTCAATTGCAATTTATTTTGATTTAGAAAATGTAGATAAAAAGCTGAATCTTAAGAAGTTATTAGAAGCAGTAACACTGGATATTGAAGATGACTCAACTCCAGTATTTGCGATAAAGCTCGCATGTGGAAATACAACATCTATTGCAAATTTTAGGGAACAGCTTAAAAATCTGAATTTTGATATTCGCGAAGCACCTCAGGTTTCTGAGGGAAACAGTAAAAATAGGGCTGATTTGATTCTTACAGTTGAAGCTTTTGAAAGCCTATATCAGAAATCTCCGGATATTGATTTATATATATTCATTACATCCGATACAGATTTTACTGTAATAATGGATAAACTGCGTAAATATGGAAAGAATGTATGGCTTGTAACTCGTGCATCTGATAAGGAAAAACAGTTGTTTACCAGCAGTTCTGATAAGATTCTTGTTATAGATGATTATTTTACAAAACAGGACAATTCTGTAAAAGAGCCGACTCAGATTGAGAAAATATTAACAGTTCTCGATTTTAATAAGACAGAAGCCTCAAAGATTAAGAAAATTATTGAATCTTTTGATAAAGATAAATGGTATGATGGTGGCTTATTTGGTACAAAGCTCCGAAACCTTATAAAAGATTTTTCATATAAGGGAAAGAAAGTAAATAGCCAGAACAAACTTTTTGAAGAATTTAAGAAGAATGGAATTATAGACACCAAAAAAGAAGGAAAAGTCGATAGTTTTAAGATTTTAAAATAAGGCAAATAAAATGTCAGACCTCTTTATCGGTACCAGCGGATATGATTACCGGAATGGAAGGGTGTATTTTATCCTGAAGATTTGAAACGTAAGGATTTTCTCTCTTTTTATGCGACTCAATTCAATTCACTGGAATTGAATAATACCTTTTACAACATGCCGACAGCAGAACGATTGATGAGTTTTTATGAGCGCTCTGAAGGCCGGCTGAACTTCAGCGTGAAGGCGAACAGACTTCTGACTCATGAAATAGGTACTGACTGGCAGGTGGCGGCTAAAGATTTTAAGGAAGCACTAAAGCCTCTGAACGAAAAAGAAAGGCTATCTGCAGTGCTTTTTCAGATCCGGAAAGCTTTCATTATACAAACGATAACCGGATTTACCTTGCAAAGCTGATTGCTGAGTTTGAGGGATTTCCGGTAATGATAGAGTTTCGTCATAAAGAATGGATTCGGGAATCTGTTTTTGAAGGACTGGAAAAAAAGAAAGCTGGTATCGTATTTTGTGATATGCCTATGTGCCATCTGGCACAAATGTCAATAATTTCCACTCATGCAAACGGCGCGAAAGCGACGTACACTGAGGGGGAATCTCCAAATGGCAGCACCCGTTATTGTTATGACTATTCAGAAAATGAATTAGCTCAGTTTATTCCTATAATAAAGGCAGCGGGCAGGGAAGGAAAGAAATTACAGGTGTATTTTAATAATCATCCTAATGGAAGTGGGGCGAAGAATGGGCTGAAACTGAAAGAGATGGTTGCAGAGGACTTTCTCTAATTTCCAGAAAAGGCTCTCCAGGTTCTTCCAACCACTGAATTATCTGGTCTTTGACAGCTTCAATTTTCTGTCTGGAGTTTTTACCGCGGATTGCACATTCCCAGACAAAGCAGACACGCCAGCACTGGTCCTGATAAAACCTTAAGTTTTCGCCATCACGTTCTTTGTTGCGTTCGAATTTCTTTTTCCAGAATTCCTGATTTGATTTTGGAAAAACAAAATAGCGGCATCCTTCGTGTGCGTGCCAGAAGCAACCGTTTATGAAAACAACTGCATAGTATCGCGGGAAGATAAGGTCAGGTTTTCCCGGATAGCGTTTATCACAAATTCTATAGCGGAATCCAGCCTTCCAGAGAGCAGAGCGAATCTGTTTTTCAGGCTTAGTATCTTTAGAACGGATATGAGACATGTTCTTATGGCGGTTTTCCGGGGACAAAACATCCATATCTTAAAGTATACCATAGATTTGAAAGGTTTTATCACGAAAAAATGAATTTTTATTCAAATTTCAAGGAAACTATGCTATAATAGACATCAGGATATTAAAATGCAGGCAAATTATAAGAAACTTTGGAAACTCCTTATTGATAAGGACATGAAGAAAACAGACCTTTTAACAGTTGCAAATATTTCAAGCAATATTCTTGCCAAAATGAACAAAGGTGAGAATGTATCAATGGATAGTCTACAGAAGATTTGTAAAGCCTTGGAATGCGATGTAGGTGATATTGTAACTTTTGAAGAAAAATAGCAGAGTGTCGTTTAATGACACCGAAGATATGATAGAATATGTAACAAAGGAAAAATGATGCAAGACTTGCAAACTTTCAAAGATTGGATGATTCTCTCAGCTCTAAAAAGTGACTCAACTGCGCAACATTACAAAAGTGGACTCAGTGCATGTTCCAAAGATTTTATTTCATGGAATCTTACCGATAAGCCATTAATGGAAATGTCTTTGAGTGAACTTGATGTGACAATCCAGAAAGCCTTTTTAAGCAGTCTTTTCATTGATAAAAACACTCGTGGAAACAATATGTATAGCAATTCTTTAAAACAATACAGAAATTTCCTTGCAGTACATGACGCCTTATTACTAGATACACACTATGAACAATATATTGAAAAATCCCAAAATCTTTCAACAACGGAACGAGAAGCCGTTATAAAAGCAAGAATAGGACAGGGAGTATTCAGAGAAAATCTTATAAGAAAATATGATGGACGCTGTATCGTTACAGGTGCTAGTGACAAACGCATACTTATTGCAAGTCACATTAAGCCATGGTCAGTATGTTCAAATGAACAACGCTTAAGTGCGGACAATGGACTTTTACTAAGTCCTCTTTACGACAAACTTTTTGATATTGGACTTATTACTTTTAGTGAAGATGGGCAAATAATCTGTTCAAAAGAACTAGAAAATACAAATATCGACTTATTAAAAATCGAACGAAATAAAAAATATGATTTGAAGACATCTGCGGTATTTATTGAAAACCTTAAATATCATCAGAATGTTGTTTTTCTGGGTGGGGCATAAAAATGGATTCTACTCTGCTATCTGAAAAAATAAAATCAAAACTTAGTTCTTATCTAAATTATACTTTCTCAAAAGGTGAAATATCCAAAATACTGAAAGAAATGAATAATAATAATAAACAGTATGCAATTTCCCCAAAAGCTCTAGACAGTAAGTTTTTCATTGGCTATTCCATGAAAAATGATGAACTTGTTATTGGAGATATAAAATCAGATATCAAAGTATTCGGAAGAGATTCCTTAAAACAGGTTTTATTGAATCGCGGTTATACTAAAGAATCATTTGGTGCAAAAACATATTATTATCTGGAAATCTCAAATCCCAAACTTATTAGCACTTCTGAATTATCAAAAGCCGGATTAGATATTAATTCAATTAAAGACAATGCAATAATCACTAATTTTGCACCAAAGGTTATTGAACATGAGTAAACACGTACAATACGGAAAAATCTTGCATTCTGTCTTCATATCCCGGATGAACGACAGGGCTATGTTTTGTGTTATTCACTGTACGAAAATGATGAATTATGTATTTTTGTGAATCATGGCCAGAAACAGTTCCATCTTTCAAGTCTGGATATGGCTGGCAGTGTCCTGAAGGAATGTGCGAATCAGCAGGGGAAAGCAGACGTATGAAGAATCCTAAATCAGCAATGATAAGTTGTAATGATGGATTCAGACCAGTTAGTTTTTTGATTGAAGTGCTAGAAGAGGAAAAAAATTAAAACTATGAAAGAAGATAAAACAAACCTATTCGAAATCGACTTTGATTCATACATTCTCCAGGGTGAACCTGAAAAACAGGAAAACGGAAAACTCTGGCAGACTGCTATCGGCTTACAGCAGGTAGACGGGCTTACTCCATCTAAATATCTTTACGAAACTGCAAAGCGGAACATTGATGGCGAAATCACTATTGGAGAAGCCAAACAGCTTATTGATTCTTATTATGAAACTCGACAGGGCAGAACACAAGAAGACGATGATGCAGAAGAAGCGGATAAAGTTTCTGTCCGCATCCGTGAAATCTTGGCTGAAAAGACTTTCAGCTTTACGCCAGATTTGCTTCTTTCTATCCATAAACGGCTCTTTACTGGAGTATTCTGCAGGGTAAAGGCAGGGTATTTCCGAGATTATAATATTTCAAAACACGAATGGGTTCTTGATGGAGAATCTGTTTTATATGCTAATGCAGATATGATTCGGCAGACTCTTGATTATGATTTTAGCCAGGAAAAGGCTTTTGATTATTCTAAACTTTCTATAGAAGAGTCTATAAAACATCTTACTCGCTTCATTGCAAATATCTGGCAGATTCATCCTTTTGGAGAAGGTAATACCAGAACAACTGCAGTATTTACAATCAAATATCTGAACTCGCTTGGTTTTGATGTAAACAATGAGCCTTTTGAAAAGAACAGCTGGTATTTCCGTAATGCTCTTGTCCGTGCAAATTATACGAATATGAACATAGGCATCTACATGAATACAGAATATCTGGAAAAGTTTTTCCGTAATTTGTTGCTGGGAGAATCTAATGAACTAAAGAATCGCTATTGCCATATAAAATACAATGAAAAAGTAGCGATAAAATCACAAAAAAGCAGCGATAAAACAGCGACAAAAGAAAAAAGTAGCGATATTGTTTTGAATTATCTTAAAGAGAATGCTTCTATCAATAATTCTACAGCGAGAGAAATTACAGGTCTTACAGCTCCTGCGGTTCGTAAAATCTTTAAGAAGCTGGAAGCTGAAGGTTTGATTGCAGGGACTGGAGAGAACAAGAACAGAACTTATTCATTAAAAAGATAAATGGAGACAAAAAATTGAAACTTTTAATCGTAATCGACATGCAGAATGATTTTATAGACGGTTCTCTTGGAACAAAAGAAGCGGTTGCAATCGTACCTAATGTTGCAAAGAAAATCGCAAAGGCCCGCACTGCAGGCAAAACAGTCATCTTTACCCGCGATACTCACCAGAGCAATTATCTTAAAACTCAGGAAGGAAAGAATCTTCCGGTTCTGCACTGCGTACAAGGAAGTAACGGCTGGCAGATTTCGAGCAAGCTGGAAGTAGGGGACAGCCGGATTTTCAATAAGCCATCATTCGGTTCAATGGAACTTGCTGACTATGCTGCAACTTTAAGTGACCTTGAAGAAATTGAACTTGTGGGCCTTTGCACTGGAATCTGCGTTATCAGCAATGCATTTATTCTGAAAGCAAAACTCCCAGAAGTTAAGATTACTGTTGATGCCAGCTGCTGTGCCTGCGTAACTCCGGAAAGTCATAAAACTGCACTTTCTGCCATGAAGCTCTGCCAGATTAATGTGACTGGGGAATAGGAAAAGCTTTAGAAGAATAATGGTGGTGTTTATAAGCTTTATACTGAACTGGAAGGTTTTGAATCAAAGATTCACAGAACTTTTTTAATGGTGAATTGTCAAATTAAATGCAACGTTTTTGAATAATAGATCTCGAAAGGTGTTTTGTAACCAGGACATTTTCCTAGTCTTTTATTTATTGAAGCAGTGTTCATGAAAAAAACATGATTTAGTTGTTATATAGTTTGAATTTCGAATTTTAATTGGTAATGCATAAAATTGATTTTTATAATCGCATTTGGGGCTATCCCAAAAGTAATGAGTGAAGGGCTCAGGAACCACTCGTCGAAATGACTGCTACACTAAATGTGGTGGTTTCGATAAACTCAACCACCGTAATGCAAACTTATTGGACAACCTGGACTTGCGAATATTTTTGCCAGCCTCTTTCTTCCTTTCCGTATTTTCATAAGTAAACAATTTTTTTACAAAATCAATTTTATGATTAATTTTTAAAAACTCGAATTTAGGGCTATATAGATTTTTTTTTATTATTTCATTACATTAGTTATAATTGACAAATATTGCCACGGGCGTTGCGGGGTAGGGAACGACGACGAAGTCGGCAAAACAACCGAGGGTTGTTTTGAGTGAGTCTCGAAGCAGCTGTGCTGCGCACGGGACCCGCAGAAGGGGTAGGACGCAACGAAGTGCGGCCGAGGGGAAGGCTTTCCCCTTTGTATATGGAAATTATGGTGGTTTCGACTGGCTCAATCACCGCGTGAGGTAAATATGGATTTTGTTAAACCAAACGGAAAAAGACGTGTTGTTGTTACTGGTGCTGGAATGATCAGTGGTCTTGGTCAGAACTGGGAAGAAGCTTTTGAACAGCTTAAATCTTATAAGAATTGTATTAAAAATATGGAAGAATGGCACGACATTGCTGGTATGAATACTCAGCTTGCTTGTCCTGCTAAGGGTGATTTGCCTAAATATCCAAGAAAGCTTGTTCGCGGAATGGGGCGTGTTGCTTTGCTTTCTTATCATACTTCTCAGCTTGCTTTGCAGATGGCTGGCTTGCTTAAGGAAGATGGCGATGTTGTTGATGAACTTAAGAATGGTCGTACTGGTGTAGCTTATGGTTCTTCTATGGGTTCTTTTGATTCTATTGAAGAATTGACTAGCGTTATGAGTGATCGTTGTACAGCAAAGGTAAATTCTTCTACTTACATCAAATGTATGCCACATACTTGTGCTGCTAACATTGAAGTTACTTACCAGCTTAAGGGCCGTATGATTGTAACTAGCGAAGCTTGTACTTCTGGTTCTCAGTCTATTGGTTATGGATACGAAACTATTGAAAACGGACTTCAGGACATTATGATTTGTGGTGGTGCAGAAGAGCTTTGTCCACCAGACGCTGCAATTTTTGATCAGCTTGGTTCTACTTCTATTCGTAATGAGCATCCAGAAACTGCTCCTAGCCCATTTGATAAGGACCGTGATGGTCTTGTTATTGGAGAAGGTGCAGGTACTTTGATTCTTGAAGATTTGGAACATGCTGTAAAACGTGGTGCTAAAATTTATGCTGAAATCGTTGGTTTTGGTACGAACACTGACGGTACTCATATTACAAGCCCTAACAGCGAAACTATGGGAATCTGTATGCAGCTTGCATTGGATTCTGCAGGTCTTAAGGGTGACGAAATTGCTTATGTTAATGCGCATGGAACTTCTACTCACCACGGTGATATTGCAGAAACAACTGCTACTGCACGTGTATTTGGCCGCAAGGTTCCTATTTCTTCTACAAAATCGTACATTGGACACACTCTTGGTGCCTGTGGTGCTGTAGAAGCCTGGCTTACAATCAACATGATGAATGAAGGCTGGTTCCATCCAACTCTGAACTTGAATAACATTGACCCTGAATGTGGCGATTTGGACTACATTCGTGGTGAAGGCCGCAAGATGGATGCAGAGTATGTTATGAGCAACAATTTTGCATTTGCAGGAATCAACACTTCTTTGATTTTTAAGAAGTGGAGCGATAAATAGGGGTTTTGCGAGGATTTTGACTCGTATAATTTTTGAAAAGGGCTGCTTTCTTTGTGAAGTTTGAAGTGCAGTCCTTTTTTTTGCACATCCCAGTAGCGCTGTGAAGGGCGCCGGAGGCGTTCCGGAGCGTAGCGGAGGAATGAGCGTAGCGGAACCCGGAACATAGCGACGGCGAAGCCGGACTGGCTGATTTATTTTTTCTGTTAAAAATATAATTTAATTGTGAATTTACAAACTTCTGATACAATAGCGTATATGAGGCAGTTTATGACTTTGTTACTTATTGAACAGATTTTGATTTACACGTCGCTGTTGGTTTCTATGGTTTGTTTTGTGATTGGGCTGAAACAGAAGGGATGTGAAGAACAGAAAATTTCGCTTGCTTACGCAACATTTTCTTTGATGCTTTGCGCCGGTTATGCTGTCTCTTTAAATTCTCCGTCTTTGGAATTGCAGGCGTTTGCTTTTAAAATCAGATTTTTTGGTGGGTTCAACATTTTTGTTACGCTGCCGATGCTTGTTAAGTATTTTCAGTTTAAGACTTTAAGATATTCTAGTTGTATTTTTAATATTGTTCTTACGTTTATTGCGGTTCTTGCTTTGTGTTATGACATGCCTGTTTTTCCGTGGTCAAAATGGCTGATTGCGGAGTACGGAATTGAAAATGATGCAGGAATTTTTTATCTTCATAAAGAAATTGGGTGGGCTTTTGTAATTTTTGTCTTTACTTCAGCGGTGTTTATGCTAGGTTCGGGATTTTTATTTATCCGCGTGCATCAGACAAAAAAACATTTTCTGGGAATTAACAGAATTCTGTTGTTTTTCATAAACATTACGCCAGCTTTTGGTTATATAGTTGAGAGGATATTCATATGGTTCACTGGAATTGAATATTTTTCAGTAATGCCGATTATTGCTACGATTGCAAACATCGCCTTTATTCATCTGCTGGTTGTTCGCAAATTCTGTGATATTAATGAGCTTGCCAATAATGTGATGTTTGATATGGTGAATACGCCGGCGGTTGTTCTTGATAAAAATCATAAAATTACAAATATCAATAGTTCTGCAATGACGACTTTTCCAGAATTGGATTTAAATTGTCTTGGAAGAACTGCTGGTCAGTCGTTGCCTGAAAATCTAAATAAGGCTTACAGAGATTTGATTGAGCAGTACAAAAAGAAACGGGAGGAGGTTGACGATTCTTTTGAATATGCTCAGATTGAAAAGCAGGTTGTAATTTGTGAGCAGCATACTTATTCTCCAAAATTGAGGGAAATCAAAGTTAACGGAAAAACAGAAGGTTATATTCTCTGGATGGAAGATGTAACGTTGCTGAATAACTATAAGAAAAAGCTGGAACAGGAAGTGGGAGAAAAAACTCATCAGATTGAACAGGATGCCTTAAAGCTGCGTTATCTAAGGGACCAGATGGTTATGGGGTTTGCGTCTCTTGCGGAACATCATGATCTTTCGACTAAGGGGCATTTGCACAGAACTTCTTTTTATGTTGAAGCGATTGCCCGCCAGCTTCTTGCGGAAGGTAAATTTCTGGATACCCTTGATGAAAATTATATTGAAACTTTGCGTCAGATTGCACCTTTGCACGATATTGGCAAAACATATATTGATGAGCGAATTTTCAATAAGCCTGCAAAGCTTACGCCGGAGGAATTTCATATTATTCAGGCGCATACAACGAAAGGTGCGGAATTTATTCGGAATAATTTGAAAGAAAACGTGGATGCTCACTACTATACGATGGCTTATAACGTTGCGAAATATCACCACGAATGGTGGAACGGAAAGGGCTATCCTACTGGAATTGTTGGAAATGATATTCCGTTGTGCGCACGCATTATGGCTGTGGCTGATGTTTACGATGCTCTTATCAGTGAACGTCCTTACAAGTCTGCTTTTTCTTTTGATAAAGCTTGCGGTATTATAGAAAAACAGAGCGGCACGTATTTTGATCCGGAGATAGTAAAAGCGTTTATGAAAATAAGGCCGGAAATCGAAAAAATTGCCAAGAGTTTTTAAAAATTGAATTTCTCTCATCTTCTTTTATGCTCAGTTCCTAAAAAAGAAAAACTTCTTGAATATGGTTTTTGTCAGCAGGGGGATGTTTTTGTTTTAAAGAAGAATCTGGATAATGAATTTTATGCTGTTGTTGAGTATCAACCAGACAGTCTTAATGTTCAGGTTTTTGAGATTGAAACAGATGAAAAATATGCGCTTTTAGATGTGAAAAATGCGAGAGGCGCTTTTGTAAATGGCATTCGCAGCAAGGTTTCTGACTTAGTTTCTAATATTGTAGAAAATTGTTTTGAAAGTGCAGATTTGAAATCACAATACATAGAGTGGCTGGAATCTTACTTGAAGACAAAAGGCGATTATCCTTGGGAAGATAAAGAAAATTTTGCTGTTTATCGCTGTTCAAATTCAAAATGGTTTGCCCTTGTAATGCGGATTAAGTTTAAAAATCTTGGGTTTGAAAGTGATGAGCCGGTATGGGTTGTTAATCTTAAAGCTGATGCCGAAAAAATCCCTATGCTTGTTGATAAAAAGTCAATTTTTCCTGCCTGGCACATGAATAAAAAATACTGGATTACAGTTGTTCTTACGGCAGTTACCGACTTTGAAAAGCTTAAAGAATTGACTTTGCGGAGTAAGCAGCTGGTGGAAAAGTAAAAAAAAATCAAAAAAAGTAAAACTTTAAAATTATAGTGTCATTCATTGTCACTCTTGTATGTTATGATTGTTTTATAAATGATGCAGGAGGACTTGTATGCTTTCATTGGTTGTATTTTTAATTGTATTTATTGTGATTGGTTTTACTATTTTCATGGATTGTAAAAAAAAGAGTGCAGAACTTGATCCTAATTCAAAGGTTTATCTGACTGACAAATACAGATCGGCTTAAATCTGCAGAAATATGAATTAGGGAATGGGGAAAAGTTATGGAAATTTTGATTTTTTTAATTTTTGGGCTGCCCCTTTTGATAATAGTTCTTTGTGCGTCTAGTGCCGGTAAAACGTTTGATTTTGATAAAAATAAAAGGTTCGATAATTTTTTGCAGTACAGAAATGCAGGTAGCGGCAAAGATTATGAACATGATGAAACAGAAGATTTCGCTCAAGATTATATGAGATATTATCAGGAAACTTATGATGATGCCATGATGGGTGATGAAAGCGCTGTTATGGAAATGCAGGACGAATTTGGTGATGACTGGAAAGGAGAATTTTAACTTGGATTTTTGATGTTGCTCAAAGGGGCGTTCATTTCCAGAAATTTTTGCTTCTGCTTGAAATAAAGAATTCTAAAAAGACTTTGGTTAATGCGGGATTCTGGAATTATGTTTGTTTTTACCGCATCTACAACTGTGTTGTAAGCCATGTAAAAATCATAAGGAATTAACAGGATGTCCGCACCTGCCAGAAGTGCCATTACAGAGGCTGTTCCCGAATCATAAAGTTTTTCGATGGCACCCATTTCAAGTGCGTCTGTAATGATGAGACCGGAAAAATCCAGTTCGTTGCGCAAAAGCTCTGTCTGAATTTTGTATGAAAGTGATGCAGGCATAAAATCGCCAGTAACGTTTGGAATTGAAATATGGGCAGTCATTATGAGGCTGGCATTGTTTTTGATTCCGTATTTGAAGGGCAGGAGTTCGCATTTGAAGAGTTGTTCCTTGGTTTTGTCGATTTTTGAAAAATTAAGATGGGTGTCTGTGGAAGTATCTCCATGGCCAGGAAAATGCTTAAGACAGCCTTCTATCCCGTTTTCTCTTAAGCCGTAAAGGAACTGTATGGCAAGTCTTCCTGTAATTTTTGGATTTGAACTGAATGCTCGTGTTCCAATAACTGGGTTTGCAGGGTTTGTGTTTACGTCGAATACTGGCGCAAAATCAACATCTATTTCGTATTCTTTTAAATACCTGCCAATTGTTTTTCCGGCATTTTTATAAATTTCTTCTCTCTGTGAAAAAGTCATTTTGTTGTTTGTTAAAGTTCCCATTGGCGCAAATTCTGGAAGTGAAAAATTTTTGAGAGATGCAAGCCGTGAGATTTTCCCGCCTTCTTCATCAATGCATATAAGTGGTCTGATTTTTGATGATGTTGTTTCAGAAAGCTGATGAATGTTTTGATTGAAAGTTTTAAGTTGTTTTGGAGATTTTATGTTGCAATTAAAAATCGTAAATCCGCAAACGGGATATTTTTTGTAGTTTTCGCAGAACGCTGTGGAAATTTCTGTTGTGTGAGGTGAGTCGTTTTTGTGCATTTCTTCTTGAGAAATTGAGGGGTCAAGCTGTTCGGGGCGAATTATAAATAGTTGAGCAACTTTTTCTTCTATCGTCATTGAATTTACAATATTTTCAATTGAAACATCAGATTCTGTAATGGCTGGTAATTCGTTTTGTCCTGAAATAATTTGAGAATTTTTTACAGATGAACAGCTGTTCAGAAAAAGCGGAATTAAAAAAAATATAAAATTGTGCAACTTCATAAATAATTCTATTAAGTAAAAATAGTTTATAATCTTTAAAAGATAAAATTTCTAGTTTGATTAGGCACTGTATAAAATTGGTTTTCAACCTAAAAAAGATATCTGCTTCATATTATACGATAATGGATTTTCTTAGAATATAGTCTGGAGTTTTTTTGTTCTAAAAACATAAAAACTTGCATTAAATCTATTTAGCAGGAATTTTCTTTCAATAAAATACGGGAATTTAAAATCAAAAATAAGTAGTGCATTTTAATTTTTTTTGTTAAAATAAAAAAATGAAACTTCCAGCAACAAAATTAAACGTAAAGCTCATCGCCTTTGATCTTGATGACACTCTTTTAACAGACAAAAAAATAATTTCTCCGCGCACAGTTTCTGCTCTTCAAAAGGCAGCGGAAAAAGGAATCTATATTGTATTGTGTTCAGGTCGTGCAGAGAACGGAATTCTTCCATTTGTTCGCCAATTAAATATTGCCGGCTCTCAACAGGGGCGATATCTTATTGCGTTTAATGGAGCCAGCGTATTTGATTTGCATCTTAGAGAACAGATTTATTCAAATCTGGTAAAACCGGAAATTCTGAAATTTGCCTATAATGAAGCAAGAAAACGTGGCATGGCCAGTGTTGTTTATGAATCAGGTGTGATTTATTCATGGGAAGATTCTGATTTTGCCCGCAAGGATGCAGAGTTGTGCAATCTTGAATTTAAGGTTGTGGATGATTTTGAAAAATTCCTTGAAAATGGATTTCCCAAAATTCTTATTTCAGCCGAACCAGAAAAGGTAAAAGAAATGAACGAATTTCTTTGCCAGAAAATCGGGGATAAGGCAGATGTTTTTATTTCCAAGCCAATTTTTCTGGAAGTAATGACGAAAGGTGTTGGAAAAGGTCCTGGAATTCTCTGGCTGGCAGACAAGCTTGGTATTCCGCATGAACAGACAATGGCGTTTGGAGACAGCATGAATGACGAAACAATGATCCGTCAGTGCGGCTACAGTGTTGCTATGAGCAATGGTTTGGACTACATTAAAGATATTGCAAGTTTTGTAACCCGCTTTGACAACAACAATGACGGAATTGCGGATTTTATTGAAAACTTCGTGCTGTAAGCTTTATCTGTTCAGAAGATTTTTCAATGTTGGTGCAATGTTCAGCGCACTCTCCAATTTTCCCGCACAACAAGAACTAGCATCACAAATTTCTTCTGCGTCACAAGCCCCCGCATCACCAGAGTTTCTTTTGCAATTTATGGCATTCTTCTGTCCTTTTGCTCTCACCGCCCTAATCAAAATGTTTTTAGGAGTATGCTCCATATCTATAAATTCCAGCATCTGCACATTATAACCACAGAATTCAAGATATTCTGCGCGCAAAGCATCCGTCACCAGAGTTGCAAAGCGCTCCTTTATGATTCCGTATTTCAGGAGCGGGCGGAATTCGTCTGGTACATTGTTTTTGTTAAGCTGCTGATTTATTTCGTGCTGACAGCATGGAACACTCAAAATTGCCTTGCAGTTATGCTTTACTGCGTAATCCAGCGCAAAATCAGTGGCTGTGTCGCAGGCGTGCAGCGTAATTACAATGTCCGGAGCGTTTTTGTATGGATAATCAGCAATGTTGCCGGTATCAAAAGAAAGCCCTTTTAGACCAAGCTCCTGAGTAATTTTATTGCAGTAATCAATAACGTCTTTTTTTAAATCCAGGCCGATAATTTCAACATTGATTTTTTTGATTTCCGTTAAAAAATAATGTACTGCAAAGGTCAGATAAGATTTTCCGCAGCCAAAATCAGCAATTCGGATTGGAACACTTTTATCTTCTGGTTGAACTTGAGGCAGAATATCATTTATGAATTCCAGAAATCTGTTTATCTGGCGGAATTTATCGTATTTTGAATTAACAACCCGCCCTTCTGGTGTCATAACTCCCAGCAGAACAAGGAATGGAACAGGAGTCCCTTCTGCTAAAAGATAATTTTTTTGTTTGTTCCACATAATATTTTGTTTTGCAGTTTTTTGTGCTGCGGAAAGCTTCTTTACAAGTCTGGTAGTGTCGCCCTTCTTGTTTCCAAGAATTGTAATTTCTTCTGATTCTGTACGGACAACGCAGTTTTTAAATGTAATTCCTGCGTGTTTTTCAATAAAGGTGTTCAATTCGGCTTCTGTTTTCTGTTCATGGAATGCCTGTTTTTCTGTAAAAGCTTCTACCATGTAGGAAGTGTTGTTGGAGTTGTTTGCGGCACGGATTTTCATTCTTAAATAAGGACGGCCAAGAATATCCTGTATATTTTTTACTGGTTTTGAAAAGGTTGCAGAAATAATCATAGTAATTTCAGAGTATACCAAACTTAGAAAAAATGATATATTTAAAGTTATGGGAAAATGTATCGTTTTTGTTAATCAGAAAGGTGGAGTTGGAAAAACAACTTCTTGTATCAATATCGGCGCATATATTGCTTTGGCTGGTAAAAAGGTTCTGCTGGTTGACTTTGACTCACAGGGGAATATGTCTAGTGGTGTAGGTGTTTCAAAAGATAAGCCTACAATTTATGAATTGATTTCGGGTCAGGTAACAGCTGAACAGGCTATCAAACATTCGCCGGTTACAGGACTTGATGCAATCAGTGCATCTATTGATTTGTCAGGTGCTGCAATTGAGCTTGTTGAACAGGAAAACAGAGAATACTTTCTTAAAAATGCTCTTGATCCATTAAAAGAAATCTATGATTACATTTTGATTGACTGTCCGCCATCTCTTGGACTTTTGACTTTGAACGGTCTTGTTGCGGCAGATTCTGTTCTTGTTCCTATGCAGTGTGAATATTTTGCGCTTGAAGGAATTACACTTCTTCTTAAATCTGTAAATAACGTTCAGCATACTTTGAATCCAAATCTTGTAATCGGTGGTATTTTCTTTACTATGTATGATTCAAGAACCCGCCTTGCACAGGACGTTGTAATGCAGGTTAAGACTTATTTTAAGGACGTTGTATACAATACAATCATTCCACGAAACGTTCGTCTTTCAGAAGCTCCTTCTCGTGGTTTGCCTATCTGTAATTACGATCCTCAGTGTGCCGGTGCAAAAAGCTATGCAAAATTGGCAGAGGAGATTATGAGTCGTGGCTAAAAAAGGTGGTTTAGGTCTTGGACTTGGTCTTGATGCATTAATGGGCGGTTCATCTGCTGCCAGCAGAGAAATTAGGGAGGCAACTCAGGGAATTTCGGCTGAAACTCCTTCAGCTGCTGCAGTTCCGTCAAATCTTCCTGCTGGAATTGAAGTTGATGAGAACGGCGGTTTATGGCTAGATCCAGCGTTACTTGTTCCTAACCCAAAACAGCCACGAACTGAATTTGATTCAAAAAAACTGGAAGAACTTTGTGATTCCATAAAAGAGCATGGCATTGTTCAGCCAATTCTTATTGAAAAAGCTGAAGAAGGCGAAAACTTCTATATTATTGCCGGAGAACGTCGAACACGGGCTGCAAAAATGGCTGGTCTTACAAAAGTTCCTGTCCGCATCGCAAAGTACGACGAAATCAAAAAGCTGGAAGTAGCTCTCATAGAAAACATTCAGCGTGCAGATTTAAATCCAATTGATGAAGCAATGGCTTATTATAATCTTATGCAGATGGGAGACCTGAAGCACGAAGAAGTTGCTCTGCGAGTTGGAAAAAATCGTACAACTGTTACAAATGCACTCAGACTTTTAAAATTGCCAGAAGATATGCAGAAGTCTTTGATTGATGGTCAGATTTCTGCGGGGCATGCAAGAGCTTTGCTTTCTGTTACGAATCCAAGCGATCAGCGAATTATGTTTGGTAAAATCGTAGGAAACGGACTTAATGTTCGTCAGGCAGAAGCAATGGCTCAGGACTATAATAACGGTGGTCGTGCTGCAGGTGATAAATCAAATAAAAAGAAAAAGGCAGAAAAGAAAGATCCTGATGTAGCAGAAATTGAGCAGCGATTCATGGAAATCTTTGGTACAAAAGTTGTACTTAAAGGTTCAATTGATAAGGGAACTATTCAGATTGATTATTACAGTCGCCAGGATTTAGACCGATTGTATAACGTAATTGTAAAATAAATAAATCAATAACGATTTTTTTTTGGGCTGTCCCAAAAGTAATGAGCGCTACACTAAATGTGGTGGTTTAGATAAACTCAACCACCGTAATGCAAACTTATTGGACAGCCTCAATTTTCTTTAGATAGCCATTGCCATCATTCTAAGGTTGTAATCCAAAGCCTTTTTCTTTTGTTCCATTTCATCAATTTTTCTAAGAAAAGCTGGTGAAACAAAATTGTGAGATTTTAAGTAACTGCGGTAACTTGAAATCTGCGAATTAAGAACGGCAATGTCTTCCATCAATTCAATGAATTTTAACATAATATTACTCTCCATAATTCAAATTTAGTGATTTTAATAACCAAATTCAATAAAAAAATGTTAAATTTGCGTAAGGAATTTGTAAATTAAACTACAAGTTTAAAACTGTATAAAATTTATTTGCATTGTGAAAATACTGCCAGTCTCTTTCTTTTTTTTCGTATTTTTATAATTCAATAAGTTTTTTGTAAAAATCATTTTGGAATCAGGTTGAAAACCCCAGAATTTCATTCTGTCATATTTTCAGGCTTCCAAGCACTTTTCCAATGCTGTCATGAATTACTAGATCTGCGTTTTTATCTGTAGAAGTTTCTGATTTGTTGCTCAGGACAAGATATTTGCCCTTAAAATAATTTATCAGACTGGCAGCAGGGTAAACAACAAGGGATGTGCCGCCAATAATAAGCATGTCGGCGGCGGAAATTGCCCGGATTGCGCCAGTTACAATATTGTCGTCCAAACCTTCTTCGTATAGCACAACGTCAGGTTTTACAAGTCCGCCGCATTTCTTACATTCAGGCAGTTTTGATTCTGAATTGATACTTTCAGAAATGAATGTGTCATCGTAAAATTCGCCGCACTGCATACAGTAGTTGCGCAAAGTACTGCCGTGAAGTTCATAAACGTTTTTACTGCCGGCTTTCTGGTGCAGTCCGTCAATATTCTGAGTTACAACAGCCTTTAGTTTTCCTGCCTTTTCCATTTCTGCAAGGGCGATGTGTGCTTTGTTTGGTTCAACACCTTTAATAATCAGTTTTTCTCTATAAAAGCGGTAGAATTCCACAGGATTATGGTCAAAAAAAGAGCGGCTTATGATTGTTTCTGGAGGATACTTCCATTGCTGCTGATAAAGTCCGTCCTGACTTCTGAAATCTGGAATTCCACTTTCTGTTGAAACTCCTGCACCGCCAAAAAAAACAATATTTTGAGAATTATCGTACATTTCCTGAAATTTAGAAATTTGAGCAGAAAGAGCCATATATTTAACCTCCAGAGAAATAAAATTTAGCCTGAAATTCCAGTTTTATGCAAACTGAATTATTATAAATCAATTTTATACATTATCAATTAAAAGCGATGTTCGAATTAATTAAGTTAATGACATAATTTTAAGATTTAGAACAGAGAATTTAAAGTTTTAAATAAATTTTTCCGTAAATATATACGGAGATTTATCTAAATAATTTGTAAAAACAGATTTATCTGTTAGAATTATAGATATAAAAAATGGGGTCTATCATGTTAAAAAAAGTCATTGCACTATTAAGCATTCTTACAGTTTTTAATTTTATCTGTTATGCACATGGTGAAAAAGATGTTGAAGAAATTGAAGTAAAAGATATGCAGAGCTGGCAAGAGTCTTTTGATCTTTCTGGCAAAAAGGCAGGGAAATATAACATTCTTGTTACTGCATCCGATCTTGGTGGTAATACAGCTCTTGAAGGACCTTATAATCTGTATCTGGATCCAAAATCTGATCTTCCTGTATGTGGTATTACAAACCCTCTTCCAGGAATGAGAATTATTGGTAACCTCAATATTGTAGGTACTTGTGTTGATGATGACTCCGTTGAACACGTTGATTTGGTGCTTGATGGCGATGAAGCAAATCCAATTCGTGCAAGTGGTAAAGAATTCTGGTCATACTACCTGGATACAACTAAACTTGAAGAAGGACCTCATACAATAAAAGTTGTTGGTTATGATGTAAATGGTTTGGTTGGAGAACCTGTTTCTCTTACATGGAATCTTGACCGCCGAGTTCCGTCAACGGAAGTGAACAATTATTCAATGGGAACTCTTGTTTCTAAAGTTGTAAAATTTCATGGAACTGTTGAGGATGGAAACGGTATAAAAAGTCTTACATATTCTACTGATAATGGTAAAACTTTCTCAGATGTGAAGCTTAAAAGTAAAAAAGGAAAGACATCAAAAGATTTTGAAGTTTCAGTGGATACTCGAAAATTAAATGACGGCGCATCTGTAATTTGGTTTAAAGCAAAAGATATTACCGGTTCCACAGGTATTTATTCTTTCCTATACTTTGTTGACAATACAAGTCCGGATGTAAAAATTATTCAGCCTGACGAAAAAGATGTTGTTTACGGAAAGATTGGCATTGCAGGTTTTGCAAAAGATGATATAGGTATTGCAAGTTTGCACTGGGAATTTGGAAATCAGAAGGGTGAATTTGAGCTTATTCCTGGTAATCCTTATTGGGCAAAAACTTTTGATCTTGCTGGAATTACAGAAAAAAGCAGAAAGTTTACTATAATCGCAAAAGATATTGCAGGAAACGTTGTAACAGTTTCAAGAGATATTCTTATCGATGAAGAACGTGACAAGCCTGTTGTTACAATTGATTATCCAACTAGCAGTACTTTTATAGAAACTACAGATTCTGTGTATGTTCGTGGTATTGCTGCAGATGAAGATGGAATTCAGTCTGTAAAGTATAAGCTTGATAATGGTAGCTGGATTGAAGAAGAAACAAAAGGTGTTTTTTGTGGCGAACTGGCAAAAGGCTCTGATTTAAATGCAGGAAATCATACAATCACTGTTGTAGCAAAAGATCGTCATGGGGTTGAAAGTAATTCTTTCAGTGTAAGTTTTTCTGCACGTGGAAAGGTTCCGGAATTTAAAGATGCAAAGATTGGAAATCAGAGTGTAGTAAACGGAATATCTGTTCACCCAGAAGCTGGTCTTAATTTTCAGGTTTCTGCAAACAGTAGTATTGGATTAAAGTCTGTTCATGTTGAAACAACATGGGGGAAAGATGGAAAAATCGAAAATGATTTTACTCCAAATGGTGCAGGCTCTCAGTTAATTTCTATTCCAATCAATGAAACATTTCCACAGGGTGTTGCAAAGATTTACATTGTTGCTACAGATACAGCAGACAGAAGTTCTGAATACAGAGCAATGCTTGATATTGTAAATACCAGTGTCATTACGGCTCCAGCACCAGAGGTTGTTTTTGATAACAGTTCAGTAGGTGCAGATGGAGTTATAATTAACAATAAAGAATTCCCTGCAAGTGGATATTTTATTGGTGGTAATGCAAAGAGTGTAGAAATTGTCCCAAAAACAGCTTTTGCAACAGCAAAACTTGAAGGCAATTCAATTATTCTTGTTCCTGGAGATGCAATTGGTTCTTCAAGTCCTGTTGTTGTGAGAGTTACAACTGATCAGGGATTAACATACGATTCAAGACAATTGATTTTTAAGAATGACACTGCAATTCCTAGTGTAAAAATCAGTCAGGCATTTGATAATATTGCCATTGAACCAGAAGAAGGTGCTGTAAATATTTCTGGTACAGTTTCCTGTGCAACAGGAATAGGTGCGCTTTATTATAAGGTTTATAGCGCAAGAGCTCAGATGAATGCTGGTGTACTTACAGGGCTTGAATCAGTATCTGTTTCTGCAGAAAAACCTCTCCCTGCAGAACGAGCATTTAATATTTCTGAGGAATTTGGTTACGGAGTATTTGTAATTGAGGTAATTGCAGAAAGCGCTGGTGGAAATAAGGCTAGTGCCGCAATTGGCGTAAAAAATATTCCTGTTTTTCCTGCAAATGCTAAAGGTGGTCCAAAACCTCCTGTAGTTGCCTGGGCTGATGGACTTGATGTTTATTACATTACTGCCTGTCAATCAGAAGCAGATAAAGTATTCGGTGTATTTAAGCGTGAAGAAATGACTGTTGGGGCAAATCCTTTAACTCTTACAGTTAGCGCAGGCGGAAAAACTGTAACTTCCAAATATACTGCCAGTCGTCCTGTAGAAGCAGAAGCTGCATTTGCATTAATTGACGAAGAACCTTATTCAAATGGAAAGATAATTACTCTTAACAAAGAGGATTCTAAAAAACTTATTGGCTATATTGATACAAAATCTGCAGAAGTTACTGCCAGTTACGAAATTTCAGGAGAAAAAGTTCCTGGAGGGGCAGAAAAGCAGAGCGGAATTGCGGTAATTACAAAAACCGAAACAGAAGATCGCTTCAAATTTGAAATTCCTTTAGCAAATCTTCCTGTAAGAATGAATAATGTTAAACTTTCTATAAAAGCAGGTTCTTTTTCAAAAGAAATAAAAGGTACTGTTGGTGTTATTCGTTCTGAAAAGCCAGAATTGCTTGATGACAAACGTGCATTGTACGGAATGCCTGGTGCAGGAGTTGAATATAATTCAGATAATGCCGCTTACATTATGAAAACAGGCGATGTTTACAATTTCTATGCAAATACTCCAGAAATTGTTTCTGCAGAGTTGCTTACAGCTTATAATGGAGTTGAAGTTTCATACAGTGGAAATAATGTTTCTGTTAAGGCTGTTCAAGATGGTATATACACAGGAATTGGTGTTCGAGTAAAGGATATTAATGGCGCATCTTATAGTTCTTCTACTGTAAAGTTAATTATTGATTCCGGGGCTCCAGATGTTACAATTTCAACTCCAGAGTTGCACTCGTGGGTTAAAAATTCAATTAGATTAACAGGTACCGCTGCTGATCCAAGTGGAATAAAATCTGGTGATTACTCTATTGATGGAGGAGTTACATGGCTTCCTCTTAGTTTGAGTTTTACTGGCAAAAGCGGAGTTGGTGCAACTTATAGCGCAACAATTAATTCTTCAAATTTTGAAGACGGACTTGTTAAAATAGATGTACGAATATTTGATATTGCAGGAAATGTTTCTTATGCAAGAACTGCCGCTTTTAAGGATACAACGGTTCCTTCTGTTACAGTTGTCCTTCCAGACAATGATGCAATTGTAAATGGTGAAAATCTCATTGCCTTTAATGTTCGAGATAATGGAAGTTTTGAAAAAGCCTTTTATATTGCGCCTCCTGTTTCTGGAAGTGCAAAGGTACGTAAAGAAATTGAAAATGATAAAAACTTTGTAATGACTTATGTTGGTACAAAAGAAATGCCAATTGATGATGCAATGTCTTTTGAATTTGTAGATGATGCAGGAAACGTTGCTCTTGTTGAAGCATGGAAATTCATTATTGACAGTCAGTCTGACCTTCCAATCGCAGAAATTCATCTTCCTGTTGAAAATGAAGTAATTACACGAGATTTTACTGTTTCTGGCGTTGTATATGATGATGATGGTGAATCTACAATTTATTACCGCATAGATAAAGGTGAATATATCAAAATGCCAGAAGCTGGTACAAGTTTTGCAATTGATATTCCACTTGATTCAATGGCAGATAATGAACATTCGATTTTTGTTTATGCAGTTGACATTAATGGCGTAAAAGGACCTGAAACAGAACGTAAAATCAGAGTTTCAAAAGAAGAGCCTAAAGGTGCTGTAGAATTTCCTGTAATCAATACATCAAATAAAGGTGTGGTAACAATAAAAGGTGTTGCTTCGGACAAAAATGGAATAGAAAAAGTTCTTATTTCTCTTGATAACGGTAATAGTTATAACAACGTAATTGGAACAGATTCCTGGTCATATACTTTTGATTCAAGAGCAATTCCAAATGGCACAAATGTTATCTTCTTTAAGGTTTTTGACAAATATGGTATTCAGGGATTGTATTCTAGCTTGATAAACATTGATAATGCGTCTCCAGAAATGGTTCTTGATTATCCATTGGATTATTCTTCAACTGCAGGTCCATTGTTCTTTAGTGGTTATGCTTTTGATAACGTAAACATTACGGAACTCTTTGTATCTATTTGCAGTCTTGATGGAAAAGTAGTTCCAAAAAATATGCAGAGAATTGATTTTAAACTGGAACGAATTATTGCGCAGGATATTGATATATCTTCTCTTGAAAATGGTTCTTACAACATTGAATTGACAGCCCTTGATAAAGCGGAAAATGCAACTCATATAAGCCGCAATATCATGCTGAACAAAAACAAGCCTCTTGCAACTGTAAATCTTCTTTATCCTTTGAATGGTGAACACAAACAGGGTGAATTCAATATTTACGGTAATGCTGAAGCAGACAAGAAGATTGAAAGTCTTAGTTTGTATATTGACGATAAATTTGTAGAAGATACAAAGCTAACTGAAAGTGATTACTTTGTATTCAATATTACAGCAGATAAAATTGAACCTGGTGTTCACACTTACCGTGTAGATGCAAGAGTTGAAGGCGGAAAAGTAATCAGTTCAAGAAATCAGACTGTTGAATACAGTAGTTCTGGTCCATGGGTTAAGATTGATAATTTTAATTATGGTGATTTTGCAATAGAACGTCCTTATATTAGAGGTTCTGCTGGATATTCACTTGATGGTGATGAAACTGAAATTGCCAAGATGAAGGTAAAGAACGTTTCTAAAGAACATAAAGCAGAAATTCTTGAAAAGAAAATACTTATTGAAGCAAAAAAAGTTGAAAAGATTGAACTTAGCTTTGATAACGGAAAGACATTTACTCTTGTTTCAAAGGGTGAAAAATGGATGTACCGCGTAGAAAACGAAGATCTTGCAGAAGGTTACCATTTTATGCTGGTTCGTGCTACAATGAAGAATGGAGAAACTGCTATTGAACGAACCATCATTCAGATTGATAATACATCTCCAAAGATTCGTCTTATCAGTCCTAGCCAGGGTGGACGTTATAATCAGGAGCTTGAATTTAGCGGACTTACAAGTGATGACATTGGACTTAAGAATGTTAAGCTTTCATTAAGGAAAGGTGATAAATCTTCTTATGAGGTTCCATCGTTCATTCAGGGATTGTATCTTGACTGGCATTTCTGGGGTGCAACATTGTTTGATATTGGTGTTGGTCTTACATTCTTTGATGATGCAGTAAAAATTCAGTTCCAGTGGGGACAGTTTACTCAGGCTCAGAGAGATATGTTCTCTAAAACTGATATGCGTTATGGTGGTGATAGTGTAATGGGCGTTAAAATCCTTGCAAATGTCGCTCAGATTCCATTCAGTTATTTCTTAGGACATGACTGGGAATGGTTAAGCGCTTCTGCTGCAGTTGGTGCTCAGTTCAGTTACTTTAATGAATCAGGTTCTGAAGAAGGACAGATTCTTTCTGCTTTGCTTGCGCAGATTGAATTCCCTAAGGTAACATTTTCAAAAATGAAAATGTTCAGTTCTTTCAGTGCATACAGTGAAGTTTCGGTTTGGTTCATTCCATCAGATGTAACAGGTGGTAATGTGGATATTGATAAGTTTGTTCCTCAGTTTTCAGAAGGTATCAGGGTTAGCATATTCTAAGGCGGGGCTTAATGAGAATAAATAAAAAGATTACAGCTGTTATTGCAGTTTTTTTGCTCTGTTTGGCAAGTTTTATTCCAATATTTGCCATAGATGCTTACGTAACTGTTATATACAGAAAGGTTGATATAGCATTTATCAATAAGTCTGATTCTGAGCTTAACAGTGTTTTAAGTGAAAGTAATACAGATAAAAATTATTATCTTGTTGAGAATTATACAATGAAGAAAATCCGCCGATTAATTATTGATCAGGATTATGATTTTGCTATGAAAGCAGATTTAATCGTCATTGATAATAATCTTGATAATGTTGAAGCTGTTGAATTGTATTCTACTATTTCTGCTGCATTGGAAAAGCAGAAGGAACAGGAAAGACTAGTAGAAGAGCAACGTCAGGCTCAGCTGGCAAGGTTTAATGAAGAAAAGGAACGTCAAAAGGTTGTACTTGAAAAGAAATATAATGTTGTTGAAACACCAGCAGGGGATGTTGTTTACGTAAAAAACAAGGAAGAAAAATTTTCTGCTAACTGGTGGAAAACAACTTTTGGAATTTTTGATGGAAATTTGATAGTTGATGCTGGTCATGGATTTAATTCATTCCGATACGGTATTTCTGCTGATTTTGTTTATGAACATACATTTGATAAAATGGTTTTCGGAATTGATGCAGGTGGTCAGGTAATATTCCTGCCATTTTCTGGTGATGACAGTACAATGCTGGGAACGTTTGAAGTAATTCCTAAGTTGGGATTGGGAAAATACTTCCAGGTTCGTACTGGTGTTTCTGGAGTAATGAGATTTAATTCCGGAGATGAAACAAATTTGCAGCAGACTGTTGTTTCACCGATTGTTGGTGTAGGATTAGCTCATGTAAATCTTGGAAAGATTACCATGAACATGAATGCTGACTATTTGTTCGGTCATTTTGCTTATTCAGGTTTGAATTTTGCAATGAATTCTGCTTTGAATTTTGCAATTCCCATTGCGGAAATGGAAAAATTCAAAGTATCATTTAATTTAGGTGCGAAAGATACACTGTTCTTAAGAAGTTCTGGTGTTGAAAATAGAACTGGTTTAATTTTAGCGATTGGAGTTGAAAATGTTGTTAAATAAAATTAAAAAACTAATTTCAGTATTTTTAGGTCTTGTAGTGATTTCTTCTATTGCTTATGCTCAGACAAGTCAGGATGCTCTGATTCAGCGTTATCTTGAAAAGGCAAATGCAGAATTTGATGAAGGAAATATCGAAGCAGCTTACAAAAACATAAATGCAACTTTGAGCTTCTGTACTACAAATGGTGGTGTTATTCCTGCTAATGTTCTTGTAATTTCAAGAAGTATTTATCTTCAGAGATTGAAAGAAATTCAGCGTAAATACAATGAAAATGCTTACATTGATGTAAAGACAAATCTGGAAGAAAAATTTCCTAATGTAAATAATACAGAACTTACAAAACTTTTACGTCAGATTGCTGCAGATGTAGTTGCAACAGAAAAAGCCGCTGACAAAAAGCAGCAGAAGGATTTTATTGATAGCATAAAAAGTTCAACGGCATCTACAAATGATGCAATTTCTGAACTTGGAAATAAAATGCTTGATCAAAGTGAACAGACTAAACAGATGATGCAGCAGAGTCTGGAGCAGCAGAAAGAAACAACTCAGCTTATGCGGGAAGATTCAAAAAAGACTCAGAAAAGCATTACAATGATCTTTGTTGTAGTTGTAATTATAGTTGTTGTGATTCTTCTTATTGTAGGTTTGATTCTTTTGATTATGCACGTAAGCGTAAAACAGAATAAAATGCAGCAGCAGCAGTATGCAGAAGCATTTAAGTTGCTTGCCCAGAATCAGAGTCAGACAAATCAGTTGATGATTGGCGGAATTGCAAGTCTTTATAGCGATGATGGGCTTAAACTTGCCGGCAGTTCAACATGGAGTCAGGAGGCTTTGCCAGAACCAGAAGATTCAGAAGAAGAAAAAGAAGCATTGCGGGAACTTGCAGTAAAATGCGAAGAGCTTGGCTCAAAAATTGACCATGCAACTGGCCGCAAAAATAATTCTAAAAACGTCTCTGAACTTGTATTCAAGCTTGCAACTCGTCTTGGTGTTCGTCAGCACGAAGCAATGGTTTATTTCTGTGCGTCTATGGTTTATGATGCAGGATTCCTTACATTTGATCCAAAAATGCTTACAGCAGAACAGCTTACAGATGAACAGCGAAAAGATCTTGCTCGTCATATTGATTTGGCAGAAAGTCAGCTTCAGTTTGTTCCAAAAAAATATTGGGATGTGTTCTATAACGCTGCAAAATTCCACCATGAAAACGAAGATGGAAGCGGATATCTTGGGTACAAGGGCAATGATATTCCAAAAATTGCAAAAATTATCCGCGTAGCAGACAGCTACAATGCGCTTTCCAGCAAACGTTCATTCCGTGGTGGTATGGATAAAGATTCTGCTATTGAAAAGCTTGAACAGAGCTCAAACATTTACAATATGGATGTAATCAACGCATTGAAGGATATAATTTAGATTATATTTCGATTTTTTTGCAAATTAATTATAAAATTGATTTTGCAAAAAAAATATAAATTATGAAAATGCGAGAAGGTAGAAAGAGACTGCCAGAACTGCCAGCTAGCGGTTTTGGCAGTTTTTTTTGTTTTTCAATTTATTCTTAACATTCTTTTTCAGATGCCGATAAACGAAGTATGAAAAAGATTTTAGTTTGTTTATTGCTTGCGGCTGCAGCTTCTACTATTCATGCAAAGAAAGTAAAACCTCTCTATAAATTACCTGAAAAAAAAGAAACTTTGCAAACAGAAGTTATTGAACGCCCTGGAGAAACAAAGAATTTTCTTGTAGCTTCTTCTAAGGGACTTTTTAAAATAAATACAGGTCGGTCTGCAATTTCCTTGTGGACAGAAGGTTCTGTAGACCAGATTTTAAGAACAGAAGTTGTTGGAGAAGACGGCAAAATTCTTGAAAACTGGTATTTTAGAACAAGCAAAGGAATTCTTTTTAGTTCTGACCTTGAAACTTTTGAATTGCGCAACGAAGGTTTACCGGTGCTTACATTAAAACGCTACGATGGCAAAGAAACGACTTTTGAAAAACAGGTTGCGAATCTAAAAGATATTTGTGCAAATCCGTTAAATCCTCAACAATTGGTAACAGCTACAAAAGATGCAGTATATTTTAGTCGTGATGGCGGACGAAACTGGAAGTCTCTTGGCTCCATGAGCGGCGCAACCCCAGGAGTTAAGGCGTGTGGGATTGGTTCTATGCCAGTAACTTTTGAAGATGGAACAGCTGGAACGGAACTTGTTGTTTTTATGAGCCATCCAATATTTGGACTTAGTTATATCAAAGTGGACGCAAATAAACCTGCCTGGTTTGATGTGGCAAAAGGTTTTGAAATGTTGCCTTCTATGTCCAGTCCAGATGAAATCGCTGATATTCTGCCTGTTTTGAAAAAATCAGAAGACGGCTCAAATTACGTGGAAATTTACCTTTCAAATACTTTTATTCCTCGTATTTATCGGTTTGACTGGCCAAACAGGGAAGCTGTTCAGATTTACAAAGGCGAAGAACCGGCAGAAACAATTGACGGTCTTACAATCGTTGACGGAAAAATTCTGTTTACAAAAAATGAAACAATAAATATGGCAGATGATGAAAATTTTGAATCACTTATTGAACCTGAACTTTTGCCTGAATGGCGAAAAAATCTTTCTGCCGCCCCTGGAAATATCAATGCTGCCTGGGTTCCTTACAATAAGTCTGGAATGAAACAGGGAGTCTGCCTTAATGAATTGTGGCTTTTGTATCCAGGAACAGTAAATTCTGAATATGGAAATACAGCTCTTGGACAGAAATCACTTTACGCTTCTGCATATCAGTGCAGAAATCAGGAAGGAATCGACAAATTTCACAAACTTATTAAAGACAACGATCTTAACAGTCTTGTAATTGATATGAAGGATGATTACGGACTTTTGCGTTACGATTCAAAGGATCCTCTTGTAACTAAAAAAGCAAAAATCACTCAGTATGCAATTGATTTGGATCATTTTGTAAGTGAATTTAAAAAGGACAATATTTATCTTATTGCCAGAATCGTTGTTTTTAAGGACAGAAATCTTTATAACTATGGCGGTTCAAAATATGCAGTGTGGAATTACAGCACAAAATCTCCGTGGCTTGGTATTAAAGAATACGAAGACATTGTTGATGAAGAAACAGGAGAAGTAACTGGCAAACAGACGATTTATTACGATGAAAACTGGGTTGATCCATATTGCCCTGAAGTCTGGGAATATAACGTTGCCATTGCAAAGGAGCTTATTTCCCGCGGATTTGATGAAATTCAGTTTGATTATATTCGTTTTCCAACAGACGGCTACAATTTACGACAGTCTTCTTACCGCTGGAAAAGCGAAGGAATGGATAAAGAGTCCGCTCTTGTTTCATTCTTAAGCTATGCCCGTGAAAATATCAAGGCACCAATCGGAATTGATATTTACGGAGCAAACGGCTGGTACAGAAGCGGAACTCGCACAGGTCAGGATGTTGAAATGATGAGCAACTATGTTGATGTTATTGGACCAATGTTCTATCCAAGTCATTTTGAACATGGATTTATGAATTACGCACCTGTTGAAGACCGAACTTACCGCATTTATTTTTACGGAACTTACAGAAACACTGTTCTTGCGCGAAATAAAGTTGTAGTTCGCCCCTGGGTTCAGACTTTTAAATTGAACGTAAGTTATGACCGTCAGTATTACAATAAGGATTATGTGCGCAAAGAAATTTTTGGCGTGCGTGATTCTGTGGACAGCGGTTATATGCACTGGAACAATGCTGGAAATTACGAAATGCTTCCAAAGGATATTGGTCCAGACGAACCGTTTATTGGAACCTGCCCGGAAGCAGATTTGAAATATAAAAAACCTGCCTTTGGAATAACAAAGCAGCCTGAACATGTTGATGAAGGCTTGTCATGGATGGAAAAGGTTTACCGTTACGGTGAGTACGGAACAGAAGTTTACTGGGATTCTTCAGAAACTGTGTATACGCCGTTCCTTCAGATGAATTTAATTGATTTAAGATAATCAGGGAGGGAAAGGTCAAAATGTCTAATCCAAAATATGCGCCGGAAGAACCAATTTGTGCCATTGCCACTGCCCTTGCGCCTTCAGCTTTGGGAATCGTTCGCTGTTCAGGAAAAAATTGTATAGAGCTTGCTTCTAAAGTATTTACACGGCCAAAGGCTTTGATGGCTGCATCAGGAAATACACTTGTTTACGGATGGATTATAAACGGCGAAACAAAAATTGATGAAGTAATGGTCAGCGTTTACAAGGCACCAAAAAGTTTTACTGGTGAAGACATGATTGAAATCAGTTGTCATGGCGGACCAGGCGTTGTTCTTGCAATTCATAATCTGCTCTTGAAAAGCGGATTCCGGCAGGCAGAGAGGGGAGAATTTACATTCCGCGCATTCATCAATGGTAAAGCTGACCTGACAAAGGCAGAAGCCGTTCAGGAAATCATCGACAGTCATACATCTGAAGGAAGAAACCGTGCGGCTGGCCGGCTTGCGGGAAATCTTTTTGAAGAAATCGACAGCATCAAAAAGCTTATAACAGATACACTCGCCTCTATTGAAGTTGAGATTGAATATCCAGAAGACGAAGAAACTATTGCGGATTCTTTTGACCATGCTGATTTAAACCAGGCAATTGAGCGGCTTACTCAGCTTAGAGATTCCTGGCAGGGCGAAAAACTTTATCAGGACGGCGCCCGAATTGTTCTTTGCGGTCGCACAAATGCCGGCAAATCAAGCTTGTTCAACGGAATCTTAAAGGAAGAACGGGCAATTGTAAGTGATATTGAAGGAACAACCCGGGACTGGATTGAAAGCTTTGTAGATTTTAACGGAATTCCAGTGCGACTTTTTGATACAGCGGGAATTCGTGAAACAGATGATGTAATTGAAGCCCATGGAGTAGAATTGACTCATTCGTTGAGCGAAGAAGCTGATGTTGTGCTTTATCTTGCTGACAGTCGCTACGAACTTGATGCAGATGATGTAGAGTTCCTGAAAAATTGCAGAAAGCCTGTTGTTTTTGTGTGGAACAAATGTGATTTGGCAGAAAAGACACCTGAGTTGCCGGCGGAATTTGCGGGGCGTGAAAGCTGCGTAAAAAGGCAAATCAAAATCAGTGCGAAAAAAGGCAGCGGCTTTGCAGAATTGTACTCTGCGGTAAAAGAGCTGCTGGTTGCGAACGTAGCTGGTGGAGGCGAACGCCCTCAGACAGGTATTGGTTCTGCCCGCCAGAAAGCTGCGGTAGAAGAAGCTTTGGAATGTGTTCAGCATTCGCTGATTGCAGCAGATGAAGATTATGCGCTTGATGCAGTTGTTCAGGATTTAGAAGACGCCCTTAATTCCCTTGGTGAAATTACCGGCGAAGTTACAGCCGATGATGTTCTTGGCAGCATTTTCAGCAGATTTTGTGTTGGGAAATAAAAAAACGGTGATCCTAACTTTTTTATACGATATATTATTATATAGAAGTATTTAAAAAGGAAAGAAAATGAATAAACAGCAATTGGCCGCAAAAATCTGGGATGGCGCAAATAAAATGCGTTCAAAAATTGAAGCTAATGAATATAAAGATTATATTCTTGGTTTTATCTTCTATAAGTTTTTAAGTGATAAAGAAACAGATTTTTGTAAGTCAAAGAAAATGACTGACTTGAAACAACTGGATGAAAATAATACAAAAACCGTTGAGTACCTTCAAAACAATCTGGGATATTTTATTGCTTACAATAATTTATTCAGTACATGGATTGAAAAGAAAAATGATTTTACCACAGGTGATGTAACTGATGCATTATCTGCTTTTGATAGAATTGTTGCTAAAGATAAAAACACAGCTCATAAAAAATTATTCAATAATATTTTCCGAACTTTACAGACTGGACTTGGAAAACTTGGAGATAATACAACTTCAAGAACAAAAGCCATTAGAGATTTAATATATCTTGTAGATACAATTCCTATGAATGGAAAACAAGATTATGATGTACTTGGTTTTATTTATGAATATTTGATTTCTATGTTTGCCGCAAATGCAGGAAAAAAAGCTGGAGAGTTTTATACTCCGCACGAAGTTTCTGTTCTAATGGCAGAAATTATAGCAAATCATCTAAAAGATAACGGACAGACTAATTTTGAAATCTACGATCCTACTAGTGGTTCTGGAAGTTTATTAATTACTATCGGTGATGCGATTGCAAAACATATTGAAGGTAAAGATAACATCAGATATTACGCACAGGAATTAATTGAAAGTACCTACAACCTTACACGAATGAATTTAATCATGCGTAATATCAGTGCAAACAATATTACTACAAGAAATGCTGACACACTTGAATTAGACTGGCCATTTTTTGATGATGAAAATCCATCTGGAACTTATAATTTAATGCGTGTAGATGCTGTAGTTTCTAATCCGCCATATTCACAGCACTGGGATACTGAAAATAAAGAATATCAACCAAGATATGAATACGGTGTTGCCCCTGCAAGTAAAGCTGATTATGCATTTCTTTTACATGATTTGTACCATGTAAAACCTGATGGAATTATGACAATTGTATTACCACATGGAGTACTTTTTAGAGGAAAAGCCGGAAAAGATGGTGCAGCTGGTGAATCAGAATACGAAATCAGAAAGAATCTGATTGAGAATAATAAGATTGATACTATTATAGGATTGCCAGCAAATATTTTCTTTGGAACTGGTATACCTACAATTATAATTGTATTAAAACCTACTAAAAAGACAGATGATGTTTTAATTATTGATGCTTCAAAGTATTTCACAAAAGAAGGTAAACAAAATAAATTACAAGCCAGCGATATAAAAAGAATTGTTGATACAGTAATAGAAAGAAAAACTGTAAATAAATTTAGCCGTGTAGTTTCTAAAGATGAAATTAGAAGCAATGATTACAATTTAAATATACCTCGTTATGTAGATTCCAGCGAAGATGCTGAAAATTATGATATTTATGCCTCTGTAATTGGTGGTATTCCAAAGAATGAAATTGAAAAGTTTGAATCTGAATGGAAGGCATTTCCAAGTTTACAGAATGAACTTTTCAAGAAAGTAAATGATTCGTATTTTGAACTTAACACAGATAATATCAAGGAAACAGTTCTCTTAAATAAAGATGTAAAAGCTTTTGAATCAAATTACAAGAAAGTATTTGAAGGATTAGACAGTTTCTTAAAAGAAGAACTCATTACAAAACTTAAGGAAATCAATGTAAACAAAGAAGAAGATACTATTGCAAATATTCTTTTTGAAAAATTGCAGAATGTTCCTCTTGTAGATAAATACAGTGCATATCAGAGTCTTGATGATGAATGGCAGACAATAGCTGTTGATTTGGAAATTATAAATTCAGAAGGCATTGAGGCTTGTAAGAAAGTAGAACCTAATCTTGTAATGAAAGGAAAAGATGAAGTACAGGATGGCTGGAAAGGCAGAATCATGGACTTTGAACTTGTGCAGAAAATGTATTTTGCCTCAGAACTCCAAAATATTGAAGAACAGAATAGAAAACTTGAAACAAAAATTTCCGCACTTGCAGAACTGATTCCCGAAACCGAAGATGGTGAAGAAGAAATAGAGCTTACTGATGAACAGAAAAAGCAGCAGAAAAAATTGAATGATGATGCAAAGACTATCAGAAAAGAAATAGCCAAACTTACAAAGGAGCTGGAAGAAAAAACTATCAAGAAGATAGAAGGTCTGACAGATTCTGAAATAAATGCACTTCTTGAAGAAAAATGGATTTTACCGCTGTGTACTTCTTTGAATGAAATGCCTGGCAAAGTCGTAGATGATTTTATAAGTTCACTTACAAAAATGACGGAAAAATATTCTGAAACACTTTCTTCTATTGAAAACAAAATAAACCAGACGCAGAAAGAACTATTTGAACTTATGGACGAACTTACAGGAAACGAGTTTGATATGAAAGGTCTTGAGAATCTTAAGGGGATTTTGGCATGAGTGATATAAAAAATCTGATAGGCGAAAGCTCTGAATACGACAAAAAACAAGCTGTCGAAGCAAAACGACCTAAAAGCTGGCTTAAAAGCGTGAGTGCGTTCGCAAATTCGTTTGGCGGAAAACTGATTTTTGGAATTGCTGACGATGATTCTGTTGTAGGGCTGGAAAACGCACAAAACGATGCAGAAAACATCAGCGAGATAATCAAAATGCATTTGAATCCAATTCCAGAATTCAAACTGACATTTGAGCAGATTGACGGAAAAACGCTCATTCTCCTTGATGTTTATGCAGGCAATCAGACACCGTATTATTATCAGGGAGACGGACATCTTGTTGCATTTGTACGAGTTGGAAATGAAAGTGTACAGGCTTCTCCATCGCAGCTTCGTGAGCTTGTTGTTAAGGGGTGCGGACAGACTTATGACAGTTTAAAATCTCCGTATAATTTTAAGGACATGGCTTTTACAAAACTGCGCTCGGTTTACTTTAAGCAAACTGGGAAATCCTTTGAAGATACAGATTATGAATCGTTTGGCATTATAGACGGCAACGGCAATCTTACAAATGCAGGAGCGCTTATTGCAGACGATTCACCTGTACGCCATTCACGACTTTTCTGCACTAGGTGGAACGGACTTACAAAGGCTTCTGGTTTGACGGATGCTTTGGACGATGCAGAGTTTTCTGGCAGCCTTATAACACTTCTTCAGGAAGGACTTGCGTTTATCGCACGTAACACAAGAAAAGCATGGAAAAAGCTTCCCACTTCCCGGCTTGAAATGCCGGATTATCCCGACCGCGCTTATATGGAAGCCCTTGTAAATGCTTTGATTCACCGAAATTACTTTGAGCTTGGAAGCGAAGTTCATATCGATATGTTTGATGACCGACTGGAAATTTTCTCTCCCGGTGGCATGGTAGACGGTTCTACTTTGGAAGGCAAAAATCTGCGTGCCATTCCCTCAATGAGAAGGAATCCTGTGCTTGCGGATATTTTCAGTCGCCTTAATTACATGGAACGCCGTGGCAGCGGTTTTAAAAAGATTCTGGACGCATACTCTAGTTATGAAAATAAGCCTGTATTTTTAAGCGAGCACTGGGGCTTTACCATTACATTCCCGAATGTGAACTATGGCAGTGTTCACGATGACCAAGAAAATGTCCAAGAAAATGTCCAAGAAAATGTCCAAGAAAAATCACGCGAGAATAAAATACTCGCTCTTATAACAGACAACAGTAAAATTTCAATAAAGGAAATTGCCGAAAAGCTGGGAGTTACATCAAAAACGATTCAGCGAGATTTGGACAAAATGAAAGATAAAAATATTATCAGTCGTATAGGAGCTGACAAAGGCGGATTCTGGGAGATTTGTAAGAGGTAAGAAGTATGAATGAAGAAGTAAAAGGTAAGAAGTCTCCGCAGTTAAGATTCTCTGGATTTGATGATGAGTGGGAAGAAAAGAAACTGGGAAATGTTTCTGACAGAGTTATTCGAAAAAATGAAAATCTTGAATCAACTTTACCTTTGACAATCTCTGCTCAATATGGGCTTGTTGACCAGATTACCTTTTTTAATAATCAAGTTGCAAGTACAACAAATCTCAGAAATTATTTATTAGTAAAGAACGGAGAGTTTGCATACAATAAAAGTTATTCTGCTGGTTATCCGTGGGGGGCGGTAAAAAGACTTGATAGATATGAAAAAGGTGTTCTTTCGACTTTGTATATAGTTTTTAAGCCAAAGAACATCAATTCAGATTATTTGCTTTCTTACTATGATACAGACAAGTGGTATAAACAAGTTTCAGAAATTGCTGCAGAAGGAGCAAGAAATCATGGACTTTTGAATATTGCTCCAAATGATTTTTTTCAAACAACTTTTTATGCTCCAAAAAGTGAAAACGAACAACAAAAAATTGGAACAATTCTTTCAAAAATTGACTCTTTAATCCAGGCAAAGACAAAGAAGCTGGAATCTCTTAAAGCCGTAAAGAAATCCCTGCTGCAGAAATGCTTTCCGAAAGAAGGCGAAAAAGTGCCAGAAATGCGGTTTGCAGGCTTCAGCGGAGACTGGGAAGAAAAGAAACTGGGAGAGATTGCAACTAAAGTAATTGATAAAAACTTTGATTTATCAGTACAAGAAGTGTTTACAAACTCAGCTGAATTTGGTGTTATCAGTCAAAGAGATTTTTTTGACCATGATATTGCAAATACTGCAAATATAGATGGATATTATGTCATACAAAATGAAGATTTTGTTTATAATCCACGAATTTCAGTAACAGCACCAGTTGGACCAATCAATAGAAATAATCTTGGAAGAAAAGGTATAATGTCGCCTCTTTATACAATATTCCGAACGAAAAATATAAACACCTTATACCTTGAATGGTATTTCAAAACTGAATGCTGGCATGATTTTATGTATCTTAATGGAGATTCTGGTGCAAGATTTGATAGATTTTCTATAAAAGATATTGTTTTTTTTGAGATGCCAATTTTATTTCCGGCATCTGTTGCCGAACAACAAAAAATCGGACAATTCTTCTCAAAATATGATTCTCTCATCAGCGCACAGCAAAAAGAAATTGATAAATTAAAAGATATAAAAAAATCACTTTTACAGAAAATGTTTATATAATTTGGAGGCTTTTATGGATAAAGACATCTTAATTTCTGATGACATATTTATTGACCTCAATGCTGCAGATATAACTTCTTTGGACTTTGAAAAATATTGTTTCTCAATTCTTGATGTTTTATATTCGCCAAAGAAACTTGATGATTATAAAATTACACATAATGAAACTAATAAGAGAAATGATGGTCAACATCAAATTGATATTGTTATTGAATATTCAATAGCAAATGCTGCATTCAAGATCTTTGTTGAGTGTAAAAGAAAGAAACGGTCAATAGAAGCCGGAATGGTTAGAGATTTTTATCAAAAAATTCAAAGTTGCGGAGCTAACAAAGGAATTTTTATTTCAACTTCTGGTTATCAAAAAGGAGCAATAATATTTGCAAAAGAACATGGAATAGCTTTATACAGAATAATGGATAGATATTTAAGAAACATTCAAAATTCTGCATTTGGTCTAGATGAAACTAGAAAGTATATTCTTCTCCGAGAACAGGAATTATTGCCAAAATATACAATTTGTCAATATGACCAAAATGGGGAATATCTGTTTAATGAAGTTTATCCAACACAAGAAATGAAAGATAAAGTGCATAAAATAATACAAGAAGAATTAGTACAAAAGGAGATTTGATCATGGCAGATGAAGGAATTGTTTACATCTTATCTAATGAGGCAATGCCAGGATTAATAAAGATTGGCTTAACAAAGAGAGATGAGCTAGAAGCTCGTTTGAATGAGTTATATTCTACAGGAGTTCCACTTCCCTTTACTTGTGAATATGCCTGTCGGGTAAAAGATTGTAAGGCTGTTGAAAATGCATTACATACTGCATTTACAAAAGACAGAATAAACCCTGCACGAGAATTTTTTAGAACATCTGTTGAATATGTAAAACCTATTCTTGAATTATTGAAAATTGAAGACATCACAACAGATGTTGAAAAAGATATGAATATTAGTATTAACAGTACAGAAATGGAAGCATTAAATAATTATAAAAAAAGAAGACCTCAACTTAATTTTGAGGAAATGGGAATTCCGGTAGGTTCGGAATTGGTTATGAACTATAATGACCAGCAATATATTTCTGTTGTAAAAACTGCAAGAACTGTAGTTTATAACGAAGAAGAATATTATCTTTCCGCTCTAACAGCACAAATCATGGAAACAAAACATCCTCATGTACAACCAACACCTTATTGGTCATTCAATGGCAAAATGCTAAGTGATATATACGACGAAACATACTCATATTAAAACTAGGAATAATTATGGCTTTTGATGATGAACTTCAATTTGAAAAAGAATTAGTACACATTTTACAGGAACAGCACGGCTGGAAAGATGGTGTTTTATATAATCCTGATGAAGAAGAACTTAAACAAAACTGGGCTGATATTCTCTATAGAAATAATAATACAATTGATAAATTAAATGGAGTTCCATTATCAAAAGACGAAATGAAACGAATAATGGATCAAGTGCAGGAAGCTAGAACACCTTTTGCACTTAATCAATTTATCAATGGTCGTGAAATTACTGTTCAGAGAGATTCTGATTCTGAAGATAAGCTTCATGCTGGAAAAGAAATTGCATTAAAAATCTATGATAGACTTGAAATTGCCACAGGTAAAAGTATTTATCAGATTGTTAGACAACCTAAATTTCCTTGCAGAGATGAAATATATCCACAAAGACGTGGAGACTTATTACTTCTTATAAATGGTATGCCAGTTTATCACATTGAATTAAAGAAAAGTGGTGTTCCAATTAGTCAGGCAACAAACCAGATACAAAAATACGCACATGAAGGTGTTTATACAAATACTTTGTTCAGTTTAGTTCAGATTTTCGTAGCAATGACTCCGGAAGATATGGTTTATTTTGCTAATCCTGGACCAGATGGAAAGTTTAATGAAAAATTCTTTTTCCATTGGGAAGACTGGAATAATGAAAAAAGAACTAATGAAATTGTTTACGACTATAAGTTTATTTCATCACATTTCTTGAATATTCCTATGGCTCATCAAATGGTCGGTTGGTATACGGTTGCAGATAAAACTGATGGCATCCTAAAAGTTATGCGAAGTTATCAATATCATGCCGCAAATGCTATTGGAGCAACAGTTGCTAAACATGACTGGTCAAATAATACTGTAAGTGTTTTAGGAATTTTAGGTGGTTTTGTTTGGCATACGACAGGCTCTGGTAAAACAATGACAAGTTACAAATCTGCCCAGCTTGTTGCAGATATGCATCTGAGTGATAAAGTAATTTTCCTGGTTGATAGAATTGAACTTGGTACACAGAGTTTGGAACAATACAGAAACTTTTCAGATGCAAAAACTGAAGTTCAAGCAACAGAAAACACACACGAATTAGTAACAAAATTAAAAAGTAAAAATGTAAAAGATACTTTGATTGTTACTTCAATTCAAAAAGCCAGTGAATTGAAAAATGAAGTTTCTGAAAAAGATTTAGAAGAAATTAATAAAAAGAAAATTGTATTCATTATAGATGAATGCCATCGTTCTACCTTTGGTACGATGATGAGCGACATAAGAAAGACATTTATACAGACTTTATATTTTGGTTTTACAGGTACACCAATACATGAAGAAAACAATAAAAAAGAAAGTACAACTTCTGATTTATTCGGAAATGAATTACATCGTTACTCTATTGGTGATGGTATCAGAGATGAAAATGTCTTGGGTTTTGACCCTATACAATGTCACACTTATGATGACAATAAATTGAGACAAGCTGTAGCCTTAGAAAAAGCAAAAGCATTGAATACAAAAGAAGCTTACTCTGATGAAAAAAAGAAAAAAGTTTTTATGCACTATATGAATCCAAAAGAAGTTTCAATGTGTCAAATTGAAAATCTATTACCAAGTTCACAATATGACAGAGACGAACACAGAAACGCCATTGTTGATAATATTCTTGAAAACTGGACTGTTCGAAGTGTAAATGATAAATATCATGCAATTTTTGCTACAAACAGTATTCCCGAAGCAATTGAATATTATAAAATTTTCAAGAAAAGAAACTCTGGATTAAATGTAACTGCATTATTTGATCCTAGTGATAACAATAACAATGGAAGTATGGGAAAGATTCAAGGTGTACATGATATTCTATTAGATTATAAAAACATGTATGGAAAATCTTTTACCATTCCAACATACGCCAGTTTTAAAAAAGATATACGGTTAAGGCTTGCACATAAAGATCCATATATCAGTATTGAAAAAGAACCTGAAAAGCAAATAAATATTCTTATTGTTGTAGATCAATTACTTACAGGATATGACAGTAAATGGGTAAACACTTTATATCTTGATAAAGAAATGAAATATGAAGGTTTAATCCAGGCATTTTCAAGAACAAACCGTCTTGATGATGAAGATAAACCTCATGGAACTATTTGTTACTATAGAAAACCTAATATTATGCAGAAGAATATTGAAGATGCTTTTAGGTTATATGCTGGTGAACAGGCTTTTTATGTCTTTGTTTATAAGCTGGAAGAAAACGTAAAAGAAATGAATAGAATTGCTGATGAAATAAAATCAATTTTTGAAAATGATGGAATTGAAGATTTTTCGGAAGCTCCTAAAACAGAAGCAGGATGTAAAAAGTTTGTTAAACTCTTTAATGAATATAATAAAAAATATGAAGCTGCAAGAATTCAAGGTTTTGAATTTGGTAAGCCTTTGCCTGATAAAACTATAGAAGAGCCAACTGATAGAATTGATGAAGATGGCAATGTTATCTATGAAGTTAAAACTGTAAAAGCAAATCCGCCAGAAGCTAATATTTCATCAGTTACATTTAGCGCCCTAAAACAAAGATACATTGATATTGCAGGCGGTAATGGTGGCGAAACAAAAAATACTCCAGAAGCTCCTTATGACATTAAAGCTTATCTTACAGAAATTAGAACTGGGCTTATTGATACAGAATATATGAATAGTAAGTTTACTAAATTCTTAAAAGCTCTCAATGAAGAAGAAAGCGAAGAAATTCAGAAAGCCATAAAAGAATTACATCAAACATTTGGAACATTAACACCCGAAGAACAGACTTACGCAAATGTATTCATACAACAGGTACAAAGTGGCGAAGTAAAACCTGATTCAAATAAAACTCTTAGAGCTTATATAACTGAATATATGGTAAATGATAGAAACAAAGAAATTCATTTATTCAGTGATAATTTTGGAGTGAATGAACAGGCTTTAATTAATTTGCTTCAACTGGATTTAAATGAAACTAATCTTGATGATTATGGAAGATTTACTAATTTGATTGAAACTGTAAACCAAGAAAAAGCACAGGAATATTTCCAGAAAAAAGAAAACGTTCTTTATGAAGGATTTGAATTAAATATTAAGATTGATGAAGAATTGAGAAATTTTTTGCTTAATAAATAATGGAGCTGATGGGACTTGAACCCACTACCTTTTGAATTTGTTTATGGATAGTTTAGAAAAAATAGTCCAGAGGACTGTTTTTTCTAAATTATCGAGAAATGGATTCAAACGCTCTAGCCAGCTGAGCTACAGCCCCTAATAAATTATTCTTTGCTTCCTGAAATAGGAATTACAAAACGATTACGTTCTTCAAAACTCCATTGAACTTGATATGTTGCACCTGTGAAGGTATCAAGCATAATAAAGTTATATATGTTTGTTGTTGCGTATAATGTAAATCTACCAGGGATTTCTTCTTCCCCTTCAGATAATAAAGACTTTGTATTAACAGGCGAAGAACCAGAAGAATTATCATCAATACTGTATTGAACTAAATAGATTTCTCCATTTGAAGTATTAAGTTCTAGAAAAATCCATATATTTGTTGTTCTAAATAATCTATATTTTGCATTCGGATTTTGATCAAATTCGATTACTTCTCTTGAACTCTGTGCAGATAATCCTGAGAAGATACAAAATAAAACAAAAAAACATGCGATAAACTTTTTCATATACTAATACCTTTTTATTAATATAGCATAAATATTATTAAATGCAAAAATAAATCTTACCCCCATAGGTTAGGATTTATTAACCCAAGAGAATTAAGGTTAAATTAAAAGGACTGCCCCCTTTACAATTCAGGAATCGGTCCTAAAAATCAGCCTAGTTAAAGTGTCCAATAATTGGGGGGCACTTCAAAATTGAAAAACCACAAGTCCGCTTATAATTTTTTAATGAAATTAAGATTATTCTTAATTTAAATGCTCTCTTTTCAAATTATGATTTTCCTCAAAAAGAAAAGAATTTATTACATTATCAGAGAAAGTTTCAAAAAAGATAAATAAATAGATATATCTCCTTGACAGATATATCTGTACAACATATACTATAATCATGATAAAAACATTCGGAGATTCCGAAACTGAAAAGATTTGGAATGGTAAAAAATCACCGAAGCTTCCGCCTGAAATTCATAAAAGAGCTTTTTCAAAACTGCTCATTATAAATTCTGCGGAATGTGAAGATGATTTACGGATTCCTCCAGGAAATAAATTTGAGCATCTTCTTGGGGAATTAAAAGATTATTGTTCGATTAGAATAAATAATCAATGGAGAATACAGTTTAAGTTTCAGAACAATGAAGCTTATGAAGTTCAGATAGTGGACTACCACTAAGGAGACTACTTTATGGATGAAAAATTTGAACTGCCAAAAATTGGCGATATTCTTATGGAAGAATTTTTAGAACCTCTTGAAATAACACCTTATCGTCTTGCAAAAGATTTGGGGGTATCAACAAGTTCTATTCTGGACTTAGTTCACAATAAAAGAAAAATCTCCGTTGAAATGGCTTTACGCCTTTCAAAGTATTTCGGAACAAGTTCAAAATTCTGGCTTAATATGCAGAATGAACTTGACTTAAGGGAAATTCAAGAAAAAATTGGAACTGATTTAGATAAAATCCCAAGTTGTAAGCAAATAGCATAAAAAAGCTTCAAAGCCGACAAACCGATCAAGCAGGTTTGCGGTTTGATATGTTGTGCCATTTGTCAACATAAAAAACTCCTTTTGAGAAAAAAATATAAAAAAACGGAAGGAAAGCGATAGATCGGCACATGGCCATTCTGATATACGTGGATTCGCCTGAAAATCAGGTTTACCG
>JAFOCI010000033.1 GCA_017381365.1 Treponema sp. | reverse complement strand
TTGTTTACTGCATCACCGATTTTTGGACTATTCTTTAAAAGCTCATCTACATTATTCTGCAAATCTCTGATAGCATTTGGCAAAGCTTCTGACTGACGGGAACAATTTGCCAGTCTGTTTTCCAGTTCCTTAAGATTTTCAAAAGAACTGTCAACATCCTTCATTACACGGTCAATTGTTTCATTTTTCTGTTCAAGTCTGTCGTATCGCAAAGAAACAGATGCAAGGGATTCCTTTAAATCACGAACAGAAACTTCCATTGTCTGCAAATCATCATAAGTTGTTGTAAGAGACTTTATCTTGTCATCAATAGAACCAGACAGTCTTATAAGCTCATCATATCTTTGTGAAATAGATGCAACTTTTGTTTTTTCAGTCTCAAAATCTTCAACTTTATTTTCAATATCATTTTTTATATTGCATATCTGGTTATATTGATTTGTGAGTTCCAAAGCAACCGACTTATACTTTTCAATACGTTCAAAATCTTCATCAAGGGCTTCAATCTTATCATCAAGCTGTTTTTTCATCTGTTCTGCTTTGTCGTAAACAGACATCTGGGAACGAATATCCTGTAATTCTTTTGAAAGTGCATTCATCTGAGTCTGCATTGCTGTAGAATCATCGTGCATTTTCATTACAAGGCTTGTCTGTTCATTTCTGTTCTTTTCTGCAGCAGCCTGAATTTGTTCTGTAAGCTCCTGCATTTTCTTTGAGGAATCTGCATTCTGAATACGAACCCGTTCTTCCGTATCATGAAGCATCTGTTCATACGTTTCGTTCATTCGTTCAACAATTTCTTTTGAACGCTTTTCGTAAGAATCAACACTATCCTGTATTCTTCCTTCAAATTCAGAAACTTTGTGTTCTGCATCATCAACAAACTGCTGGAATTCCCCGGAAATATAATTTTCCGCATCCTTAATTTTGTGACTAGACTGTTCTCGAAGACCATCAAGTTCGCTATTGAAAAGTTCCTTTGATTCATCCAGCTGATGCATAAGCTGCTGCTTCCATGTATTGAATTCACTTAAAGCCGAATTAATGGAAGAAGAGCTGGCTTCCTGCCGGTTCTGCATTGTTTCCTGAAATTCAGTAAGATTTTTAAGAAGTTCATCCTTAATCTTGCCAAGCTGAGAATCAATATGTTTTTCTGTTTTTTCAACAGAAGCACTAAGTATTTCATCAGTTTTATTGTCAGCAGAATCAACTTTTGCCTGAATTTCAGATGAGAAATTAGTAATTAAAGTCTTAATATCTGCAATCTGAGAATTTATGGAAGCTTCTGTTTCTTTTACTTCCGACTCAATTCTTCCAGACTGTTCATCTGCTTTTAACTGAACCGCCGCAAGTTTTTTCTTCAGATTTTCACTATATTCATTTTCAATGCTTTTACGCTGCTCTTCATATTCATTTGTAAATAAAGTGATTTTTCCATCAAAAGCGTTTTTCCATTCAGCAAGTTCATCGTTGATTTTATCGCTGCGAGTCTTTAAATCCTGATCGAAAGAATTTTCGAACACTTTAAGCTTTTCGCTCATGCTGCCAAGAGCCGTCTGCTTTAAGTCTTCAATCTTGCTTTCAAGTATGCTCAAGTCATTTTCCAGATGCTGTGAATTTTCAGTGATTGAAGCAGAAAATTTTTCATGTCGTGACTGCTGTTCTTCTTTGAAATTGTCAAAAGTTGCAAGAACTTTGCGGCTGACTTCATCAAATGCGTCTTTTAGATTTTTTTCAAGGAAATCAACATCTCTGCTGCTTGCTTCTATTTTAGAAAGACGATATTCAATATCTTTTTTGTATGCGCCAAGCTGTTCATCAACCCCAGCCAGAGCAATATTCTGCTGTTTTTCACAAGCTTCCTGAATTTTGCCAGCAGATTCTTCCAGCATAAAAGTCAATTCCTTCATTTTATCGTTTGTAACACCACGGAATTTTTCAATCTGCTCGTCAATCTTCTTAACCTTTTCATTCAATTCAGGTTCAACGGCATCAACTTTTTCGATTGCATCGCTGCATTCCTGTTTTACACGGTTCAAAGTATTTTCCGCAGTTACAACAGATTCCTGAACATCTTTAGAAATTGTATTCAATTTATCTGAAAGCTGATTCTTTACAGTTTCAATTTTCTGCTGAATTACAACATTGTACTTTTCAAGATTTTCTTCTGACCTGCGGTTAAAGTCATCATAAGCTTCAGTTTCTTTTGCATTTACATTATCAATTGCATCCTTAAAAAGCTTGCTGTAACGTTCCTGAACATCAGACAGCTGAGCTTCAAGCAGCTCCTGATTTTTGCCAAAAGAATCTGCTGATTCTGATACATTTTTTAAGCTGTTTTCAAGCTCACTGCGCAAATCTGAAATCTTTGAACGGAACTCTTCGCCAAGCCCATCAATTCTGTCTTTAATTTCCGTACTGATTCCACCCTGCTGCTGACTATAAATAGAACGAACAGCTTCAATTTCGCTGGAAATTCTTTCTGTAGCGCTGTCATATTTTTCTTCAAGTTCAGCAATTTTTGCGGCAAAATTTGTATCAAGTGATGCAGCTGATTCCTCTGCCTTTTTGTTAACAGTTTCGTAAGCTGCGGAAAGCTGCTGATCAAGCTGCTGAATTCTGTCTGTATTTTTAGAATTGATAGTTTCAAGCATTTCATCATAATTTGCATGAAGTTTATTTACAGAATCCAAATATTTGTTTTTAAGATCTGAAACATACTGTTTTGCTTTTTCATCTGCCTGTGAAATTTTCTGTGCAAGTTCTTCAACACGTGTATCGCTTTTACCGAAAGAAGATTCAAGCAGTTTGTTATATTTATCTGAAAGCAGATGAATTCTTTCTTCATATTTAGCAGCAAAATCATCAACATGCTTTTTGCATTTCTGGTCCAAATCAGTAAGATTTGCTTTCATGTTCTCTATTACTGATGCTGTATTTGTCTTAAAAGCGCCTTGAACTTCAGAAGTTTTCAACGACAAGGCATCATCAATTTCTTTTGCTTTTTCTTCATATTTATCAGAAAGCTGCTGGAAAAGCTGACTGTATTTTTTATCAAAATCAGAAACTTTGCTTTCTGCACTGGCAGAAACAGTATTTGAACGGTTTTCAATCAGAGCTGAAATTTCTTCCAGTTTCTTATTCAACTGAACCTGAAGCTGACTGATTTTATCTGCTGTATTTTTTGTAAGTAAAGAAGTGCGGTTTTCTGATTCTTTCTTTAATTTATCAAAAGCTTCATCTTCCAGCTTAGAAGCCTTCATGGATGCATCTTCATAAACTTCATTGATTTCCCGCTGAAAGTCTGCCATTGTTTGCTTTGCTTTGTTCTCTATAGCAAGAAGATCTTTCTTTATCTGTTCACCATGATTGTCATATTCAGAAAGAAGCTTATTTGCAATTAACTTGAGATGTTCTTTGTTTTTTTCAGAAAAATCTGCAGTAACCTGAGGAATGCGTTTTTCAAGAGAATCAAGAAATTTCTTCTGCTCTGAAATTTTTCCTTGAACAGTATCAATAACAAGTGACTCTTTCTTTACTTCATCAAGATTTTTTTCTACATTTGTAGTCATGTCAACAAGTTCATTGATAACTTTGTCGTAACTGTCTATTTTACGTTCAAGTTCTTCTATAGCTTTAGAATCAGAAGAAAGATTTTCTGTCATCTTTCTGAATTCTTCTATTTGAGATTCCAGTCGTTTAACTGCAGCCGTTGCCTGCATATATTTTGTTTCAAGGTTTGCTGTACATGATGTCAGATTTTTAGTCTGTTTCTGAAAATATTCGTCTGCTTCCGATAATCTTTTATCAGCATAACGCTTAACCTTTTCAAGAGAATTGTTTTCTCTATCGATTACATGAAGAGCATAAGAGATTCCAGCAGCAATTGCAGCTGCTAAAAAAAGAGTTAAAAACGACATTTTTCCCACCAAAAAAAATTACTAGTTTTAATTTAACACAATATCTTGTAATTGACGATAGGTAGAGAACGAAATATCTGCATATTTATCCTTTCGCCCAAAAAAAGCTTTTACAGGTGTCATTAAATAAGCACATTTCATTCCGGCAGCTTTAGAACCTGCCACGTCATATTTCTTACTGTTTCCTACAAACAGAATTTTCTCTGGAGATACATTAAGCTGCTTTGACATCTCAGTAAACGAATGAGGATTAGGCTTTAATGCACCTAGTGCCTCTGTTCCAAGAATTACATCACAATAAGGCTTTAATCCCCAGATTTCACCTTTCTGCTCAGGAGGAAAATCTGAAAGAAGAGCAATTTTTAATCCTGCTTCTTTAAATTTTTTAAAAGTTTCCGGAACATTCTTTATGCAAGGCATTTTTACAAAAAAAGGTTTAAGTCCGTTATATACAATTTTATTCAGCTTTTCTTCAGCTTTTTCAACAGAACAATGCAGACGAACAGCCATTTTTTCCGCCTGAACCTTTCTGAAATCCTGTAAAGCTTCTGAACCGTGCATTTCATGTCTTGTAAGTCCGTAATGAAGAAAAAATATTCCATGAGCAACGTAATGAAACACAGCGGCAACATGTATTCTCCACTGATCATAAAGTGTTCCGTCAATATCAAATGCAACTGCTTCTATTTCACCTAATCCTTTTACGTTCACGAAAACTCCTGTTATCTATCTCTTTATAATACTATATTCAAACTTTGCCTGTCCATCAGAAGATGCAGGTGCAAATCGCCATGTTGAAACCTGGTCTTTTATCTCTGACTGAATCTCTTCCGGTAATGCAGAAGAAGGAGTAATTGTTATTCCACTAAAAGGAACATTTCCTGCTGCAAGAATCCTGAATGAAATAACAACCTGTCTGGAACTGTCTATTCTTTTTCCGTTTTCTTCAGAAATGATTATAACAGGTTTTAAAGGTTCCAGCAGAACTCTGGCAGAACCATCTGAAAATTCAATAGCAAGCTTTCCGTCTGTTGACTGAGCAACCTTCTCATCTGACTTTGAACTTAAACCATTTCCGATTGTTGTTGAATATTGCGCTGCACTGATTTTAGAAAGCATGGCAGATGTTGCTGATGATGCCGACGAAGGTTTTTCGGCTCTATCAGCTGTTGCGGAAACACTTCCACTGGTAGAATCTGCAGCAACAGCAGCAGAACCAGATAAAGCCGATGAATTATTCATTCTGTTCACATTTTTTGAAACACTCTGCGAAGAAGTATTTGTTTCTGCAACAACATCATCAAACATACTGTTATCAAAAGCCTTTGGCTTTGCAGATGCCCCCATCTGTTCTTCCATTAATTCATCAACAGACTTTCCATATTTTATTTTCGCCTTCTTAGGTGCAGGAGCTGTTGTAGTCTCCGGGACCTTTGGAGCGGCTTTTGGCTGTTCCACTGTTTTTGCAGGAGCCGCTTTTGAATTTTCTGGCTTGCTTTCTGCAGGTTTTACAGGTTCCGCTGATTTAGCAGGCTTTTCAACAGTTTTTGCAGCTGGATTATCAGCCTTTTTTGCAGTTTCCTGCTTTTTAATCTGTTCAGCAGGTTTCTGAACAGGTTTTGCGGGTTCTGACTGTTTTTCTACAGCTTTTTCAATATTTGCAGGAGCCGCAGCCTCCTTTGCATTTGTGTTTTCAATCTTTTCTGCGGCAGGATTCAGTTTCTCAGACTTTTCAGAAATTGATTCACTTACAGGCTCCAGCATAATGCTTATGGTCTTATAGCGTTCAGGTTTTCTAAAACCAGGACATACAGACATCAGCACCACCAGAATCAGCCACAGAATACCTGTGCCAACTACTGCAGTTTTAAGTGCATTTGCCTGAGTTTTATCATCTGTATGAGTTTCAACAAAACTGTTGAATTTATCTACTAACTGCATCTATCTTTTTTCTTTTGTCCGGATATTGACTGCGGCGTAACCGTTTACGCGTATTACATCAAAAAGCTTTACAATTGTTCCGTTGGTGACTTCGTCATCAGCTTCTATTGTAATAGGAAATTCCGACTTTTTAGTTTTTTTTGTATCAAATTTTGCCAGTTCATCGCCAAGAGTTTTATAGGAAACCTGCTTATCATTGAACCAGAGTCCGCCGTTTTTATCTGCTGTAATTGTAATTCCCAGGTTGGATGTACTTTCAGCAGTTGTGCTTTCTGGAAGTTTCAGAGAAATTCCTGGAAGTACCGCAAAAGTTGTAGAAACAAGAAAGAAAATTATCAACTGGAATACAACATCAAGCATAGGAGTCATGTCTACGCTTGCCTGAACGCCTTTTCGCCTTGCTTTTAATCTCATTTAACTCTTCCTGAAAGCTTGATAACAACGCTTGTTACGTTTGATTCCATTTCTGTAATGCGGCGATTTACGCGGCTTACAAAATAATTGTAAAAAATCAAAGAAGGAATTGAAACTACAAGCCCGGCAACTGTTGTAACAAGAGCTTCGCCAATTGCACCAGCAAGAAGCGCTGGATCTCCCATTGTTCCGCCTGCACCAAGAACACCAAAAGCCTTGATGTTACCTGTAACGGTTCCCAAAAGTCCCAGAAGAGTGGAAATGTTCGCAATGGTTCCAAGAGCTGTAAGAAAATGCTCAAATCTTGGTATTACGGAAGACATTTCTGCTTCTACTGCATCCTTCATGTCTTTTTCGTCCCAGCGACGGCAATCCAGAGCTTTTTTGACTACCTGCGAAGCTGGTGTATCTGCTTCTGCACAGCTTAAAGCAGCAGCATCATAATTTCCACTGTCAAGCGAAGAACGCAAATCGTACATTAATTTTGCGTCCTTTTTCTTTGTTATGTAAAAATAATAACAACGTTCAATAATTATAAAAGTTGCAATTACTCCGCAAAGAATAATTGGCAGCATTAAAATTCCACCAGCTTTTAAAGAATCCAACATTTTTTACCTCCAGATTTAGAAGAAAAATTTCACAAAAACAGAAGCAGTTCCGCTTCTCTGTATGTACTGTCCGGCATAATCTCTTTCACAGCCAGACCATAATTTTACAACATCTGTTGCAGATACCGCAAGACGAACAGCTTTTGTAAGCCTGAAGAACACACTTAAATCAACTTCAGGACATTTGTCATTAGAATTGCTGAAACCTTCTCTAAACTGACCGTCAAAACCAAATCTTGCTTTTTTATCAAGAACAGAAATTGCCAGTCTGAGCTCAGTTCTGTCACAAAGTTCTGGAATGTCAATCCAGTGATTTTTCCATCCAGCAGCAATATTAAGAATCTTATACGTAAAACTTATACTCACATCTGAATTGAACTGTGTCATAAAATCTTCTATATATGTATATTGTCCAAAATCAGGATAATCTTCATCAATGTCATAAACAGGATGATATGTTCCATTATCATAAGCAGTAGAACGGAATTCTCCCTTTGCATTGAAAGTAAACATATCTTTTAACGGAATTGAAACATCCAAAGAACCAAGCCAGTCGCTGGTTTCCGCAGGCATAACTTTTGCAGCAGAGAATTTATAAAAGCGCTCAAGATTTTCGACCTTTGGAAGATATGAATCAATTCCTCCTTTTGCAGAAATAAGGATTTTGCGGGAAGACAATCCGTTTTTCAAAGAAAAATCTGCGCCAGCTGTAAACGGAACAACAACAGAATGATTACCTGTTTCATTTCCGATTATTGCAGAAGAGCTTCCGTAAATTTTTACAAAATCATTGTTCCAGCCCAGCGCAAATCCAAAGTTTCCGCGGTTTATTGCCCGTGTGTCGTAGAAAGAATCTTTTGTATCATATTCAAGATTGTATTCTGCAAGAACTGACGCATAAAAATTCTTTTTATTCTTCCATGTAAATACTGATTTTGGATTGAAATCAATTATACCAACAGAAGCCGCATAATCTTCTATTTTATAGAAATCGCCTGTAATTACAGGATAACGCTTGTACCAGTCACCGTTTATTGTTGTATTAAGAGAAAATGAATTATTAAAATTTACCCGCCAGTCAATGTTTCCTTCAATTTTGTCCTGAGCTACATCGCTTATATAATCACACTTATCCTGAAGCCCATTCGCCCGATTTTCATATCGTCCAGTAAAATCAAGTTCCATTTTTTTGTAAGAGAATGTTTTTCTGGCAGCAATATAAGTATTTCTGTCAAAAAATCCGCTGGTCAAAGAATTACCAGAATAACCGTTTGCAGTTTCATGTCCAAAATCAATGCGGAACGGATTGCGTCCAGACTGACGGTAAAGCGAAAAATCGCCGATTATATAGCCAGGATAGCCGCCGCCGGCAATTCCTTCTGCATAAATCTGTTTCTGAGGAACATCTCCTTTAAGCTGAATGCTGTCAGCAGAACTTTGCACATCAGAAGTTTCCGGAAGCTGCGGAAGAACCTGCTGACTTCTGTTTGATTCAGGAAGAACCTTTGAATAGTCAGGAACGGCGCTTTTTCCAACCTTTGGCGCACCACCAGAAATTACAGTTGAAACATCAGGATGTGAAATTTCTTCTGCATCGGAAACATTATTCTGTGCATAGGAACCTGCGGCAATAAAAAAAATCAACGCTGAACTTAAAATCTTATTTATTTTCTTCATATCCTATCCTTAATTATCTGTCTTAACTGCACCTGCCTGACGGCTTTGAGGATACAGATTTTTTATGGCTTTTGCAGTTTCATTTGCATCACCAGCCATATCAGCAGCAATGAAAGCATCGTAAGCACCGTAAAGTGCGGCCGCTGCTTCATTTCCTTTGCTGCTCATTCTGTAATATTCTGCAGCAGACAGAAAATATTCTGCAGCTGTTTTATTTTTATTCTGCGCTCTGTTTGCCTGGGCTAGAATTTCTGAATTCTGGGCAGCCCAAAAACTTTCTGACGAAATATATTTTTTCTGCAGCGGAAGCAGCTGCCTGGCAAGTTTTATTGCATCATTAGAAGTAACAGAAGATTTTGCATAAAGGATTACAAGCTCCGTTCCGGCCCGTCTTCCCTCTGGAGTATTTGTTCCTCCAGCCTTGCGATATTCAGACTCTTTTGCAACAATAGCTTCGTTTTTACCAGATGCCAGCTTTTCAAGATCTGCAGCTACCTCTGCAATACCATCATTTCTTGCCTGATCGCCATATCGTTGTAAAAGCATACGGGCATTTTCCAGAGCATTGGAATATTTACCATCTGCTCTGTAAAGCTCAATAAGTTTTTTATAAGAACCATAAACGTAGGAAGTTTCAGAAAATTTTTTTATCAATGCCTGATACTGCAGAATAGCTCTGTTAGAATTATCTGTCTTTGACATACAATCTGCGGCAAAATACCAGCTGGCAGCTGCAAAAGAACCGTTAGGATATTTTGATGAATATTCATTGAATCTTTGCAAAGCTTTTCCGTAATCTTTCAGAGAATAATAAAGTTCTCCGCGCCGATACATAGCTTCTTCCGCCAGTTTTTCAGAAGCAAATCTGTCTGCTGCTTCCTTATATTTTTCATCAGCCTGTTCTGGACGCTGCATTTTTTCATAAATCTGAGCAATTTTATAAAGAGCTTTAAGTCCAAAAGGATTTTTAAGCTTTGAATATGGCGACAGCAGCTTTATAGCATTATCAAAATATCCTGCATCTGAATAAATTTCAGCACAAAGCAGAACAGATTCTTCCCTGTCATCATTGTTTCGGGATGATTTTACGGCAGCTTCTGCAGAACGGATTGCATCATCAAATTTTCCCATCTGAACTGCCGCATTTGCAGCTGTCATCTGCGCATTCCAAAGCAGTTCATGGTCAGGATATTTTGAAATAAACGAACTTAAATTTTCAAAGGCCTCTTTTGCCTTTCCCTGACGGTACTGAGCATATCCCTGATAGAAAATGGCATAAGAAACTGGCTTAACCTGGTCGGGATTTTTTTTATCAGCATTTTTCAGATACTGAGAAAAACTTTCCTCTGCATAAGGCCAGCTCCATGTATTAAACTGCGCAAGTCCAAGTATGTATTTACCTTCATTCAAGCCGGACTTGTTTGCTTCAATCTGAGCTTCCCTGTATCTTCCAGAAAGAAGCAGAACTTTAGAATAATTCAAACGTTCCTGTGGAGTAAGTCC
>JAFOCI010000004.1 GCA_017381365.1 Treponema sp. | reverse complement strand
TGCGGCAAAAGCTCTTCATTCTCCTGAACAAGGATCTGTGTCCTTACTAAACATGACGAACTGATGCCTGGGTTCCGCTGAATCACTTCAGCGTATCACATTACCGCTTGTTCGTTTACCTTTTTATCATGCCTCCTGATTTTATTTTCGGATTTGTTATACAAAAGTTAAATCAAATTTAACTACATTTTACCATATTAAATATAATTTAACAACTGTAAAACTTAATTTAATTATATTTACCAAACGTTTAACTAAAATTAAACAAATGTTTAATTTTTTCAGCTGAAATAATTACTTACTGAATAAGTGGAATTTTACCGCTTGCACAGTAGTAAATAAACAGCCGGAAATGCCTCTAGGATTGATTCTGAGCGACTTTTTTTCATTTTTTAAAATGTTATTCATTTTATAAAAAAATCGCTTAAAATCACTGTTTTTTTTAAATTAAGAATGTAAAAACTGCGCAGAAAAAGCGCAATTTTTAAAAATTAAACTTTTGTTTAACTCGTGTTAAACTATATTTAATTCAATTTAACTAAGTTTAACCGAATTAAATATGATTTAATCTTTGTTTAACCTTTATAGATATTTATGACTTCCTGTTTAGCTTTTTCAAGAACCTCAAGTTCTGCAGCAGATTTACTTTCATCACTTTCAAAAGTAGAAAGCATCTCCCTGAATCTGTCTAAAATTTCCTGCTGATGTTCATGGGCAATAATATCGTCGCTTTTACTTTCAGCAGCAGGAGAGGTGAGTGTAGCAAAGTGTGATTTACTGTCATCCTTAAGCTTACAGTGAAAATGCCATCCTATGATTTTTTTGCCCTGCTTTACATCTTCAATGTCTTCAACAGTGAACTGAGAATTTTCATATCCGTTGATTTCTTTTTTTGCAACGTCAAAAACACGTTTTTTAAAATCGCTCATCATCGGATATTTTGAATCTTCAATCTGCCACATTGTTCTTATTTCTGCTACTTCAACCAAAGGTGTTTTCCAAGTGCCGTCTTTTTTTGAGGCAAACCCGTGATATGACCAGCATAACTCATACATTCGGATTGAATATTTACCTGTAAGATTTCCGTATACGTCAAGATTAATGACAGAATATCCCTTTAAATAATCAATAAAGGCCTGTGCAACCTGTGGTGTAAAGGTAAGTTCTATACAATTTTTTTCTAGCGAATATTTTGATTCTACAAACCAGTGATAGAGTACAGTCCAGCCTTTTTCTGTACGGATTCTGATTTTCTGGTCAAAGATTGTTTCTATTGCATTTTCCAGCATTTTTTTTGTAGTGCTGCCATGTGCAAGATTTAGTGTCTTCATAACATCTTCAAGACGGAATTTTACAGTTAAATCTTTTTTAGCTGTCAGATTATCATTGTCATCTCTTTCAAGAAGAAGTGAACATGCCATCATGACAATTCTTTTTGAACCTAAATTCATGTCATAGATTGCTTTGGTGATGTTATTTGGCTGAATTACGTATTTCTGATTGACTATTTTGTGAGGCTGATATTTAATTTCCGTATTTCCCATGTACGGATAGCTCAGCTCATCAAAAAGTTCTGGCTCTCTTTCCATTTTTCCCCATTCCCATATGTTGACTTTTAGTTTAGCATAAGTCCACATATAAGTCGATATTTTTAACGAAAAAAAACGAATATTATTAAATTTATTTTATTTGTTTGTTAATTTGTTAATTTAAGCGTTTGTATTTTGTTATATTACAAATAATTATAAAATTGAATATGGACAGATTTCCAGGTTATAAGGACTTTTTGTCATTTTCATGCGGAAAAATTGTCATTTTTCTGCTGTCTTTTTAATTTTTTTATATGGACAAGTTGTCATTTTGAAAAAGACCTGTTATCTCTGTTATACGGACACTTTATCACATTGAATTTTTACATCTGTGACAAAACGTCCTTATATGGACAAATAATCACAAATATTTTTTTACTTTTGCTCTGATATAAAAGGGTAGGGGGATAATCAGTCCATATATCATATATGGGCATTTTGTCACAAATATATGGACTGATTATCACTTTTATATGGACAAATAATCACAAAATTTATTTATATAAACTAGTTAACAAATTCATACACTTAAAATCAAAAACAAAATATTTCAGAACAAAATTTTGTAGACAGAATTTAGTATATACGGACAAATTGTCACCATAAAAGGACAAAAAATCTCACTTATATGGTCATAAAATCTCAATATATGGACAAAAAGTCACGTAATAAGGACAGTTTGTCACATGGTTGACAGAATTTGAATATATGGACAGATTATCACAATATGCGGACAAAATGGCACATATATGGACAAAAAATCACAAAATAAGTACAGTTTGTCACATACGGTAGACAGAATTTTATTCGTGCGGAGGGTTGAATAGGCCGGCCTTTAGGTCGTATAAGTTGTCTGACCTGGAGTTAAAAGAGCAAAATCGCAGTCTATCTGTTTTTTTAAAGTCCTTTCACATATTCCGCAGCGGAATGACCTGCAATTGCGCCGTCAGAAGCCGCTGTTACAATTTGTCGCAATGGCTTTGCTCTTACATCACCGGCAATAAAAAGTCCTGGCACAACTGTAGCCATTTTTTCATCTGTGATAAAATATCCGGCTTTATCTTTTGGCAACGTTTCAAGAAGGGCAGTGCGGGGGGACATTCCAATCAGTATGAAAACAGCAGACTCAGGAAGAATCGAAATTTCACCCGTAGCAGAATTTTCAATTTCAAGATTTTCTACAAAACTGCTGCCTGATATTTTTTTTGCAACTGAGTTAAAATGAACATTAATTTTATCGTTGTTAAAAACTCTTTCTGCAATGGCTTTTGTGGCTCTAAAATCATTTCTTCTGTGGATTATGTCAACATGGGAAGCGATTCCCGCCAGATACAAGGCCTCTGTACAGGCACTGTCTCCACCGCCAATAACAGCGACTCTTTTATTCTTAAAAAAAGGACCGTCGCAAACAGCGCAATATGAAACTCCTGCGCCAGACAGTTCCTTTTCGCCAGGAATGCCAAGTTTGCTGTGTTCTGCTCCAGTTGCAACAATAAGTGATGATGACAGAAATTCATTGTTACCAGCTTTTACAAAAAACATATTGTTTTTCTTATCTATTGAAGAAACAGTTGCCTGAATTATTTCCCCACCAAAATGTCTTGTTTGATTTAATAGTGTTTCAATGTAATCACCGCCTTTTATTGCAGGAAAAACACCTGGATAGTTTTCCAGATTATCAATCTGAAGAATCTGTCCGCCGCCACCAATTTCATCGATTATTATTACATTCATTCCTGAGCGGGCAGCATAAAGTCCTGCAGAAAGTCCTGCAGCTCCTGCGCCTATGATTAAAACATCCGAACTTCTCATTCAATCAACCTTGCAGCTATAAAATATCAGTCTATTTATCAATGTTTTTTATATACAATAACAGATTCTGATTGTCATTATTATAATTGGTAGTTGGAATGATTTCCATCATAACTGGCTTAAAAAAATCATCAAAACGTCGCCTGTAAATAACGGACAAGGAAGTTTTGTCTTCTTTGAAATATTTTTTCATATAATTCAGAATTGAAATGTAAATAAAATAGTCATGCTGAGGAATGTCATTTGTCTCATAAATATTTTCTTCATAAGCACGGCGGTTTCGATAAACTCAACCACCGTAATGCAAACTTATTAGACAGCTTCATTGATTTTGTTTAAAAAAAAGGCAGAAAATAAGTGATATTTGAAATCACTTGTTTTTCTGCCTTTATTATTTTTAATTTAATGTCAATTAAACAGTGAACTGACCAAGAAGACCATCCATTGTGTTGATGTCCTGCTTTGTCTGTTCTGCAAGTTCAGATACACTTGTTGCAGCCTGATTGATTTCTTTAGAACCAGCAGTCATTTCGTCCATACTTCCAAGGATAACATCAGAAATCTGACTTACAGAATTCATATCTGTCTTAACCTTAGCAATACCGCGTTTAAGGTCACCAGACTGTTCATTTACCTGCACAGACTGGTTGCGCATATCGCTCAAAGCTTCAAGAATCTGGTGTGAAGCAGTTTCCTGTTCGCTCATAGCATTGTCAATCTGGCGGATAATATGGTCAGTTGATTCAAGCTGATTAACGATTTCTGAGAATGCAGCCTGTGATTCCTGAGAGAATTTAACAACATTCTGAATGGAATCTGTGATTTCGTGCAGTTCGTTGTTGATGTTCTTAGACTGTTCACTAGATGTTTCTGCAAGCTTACGGATTTCGTCTGCAACAACAGAGAATCCTTTTCCTGCTTCACCAGCGTGAGCAGCTTCGATTGCGGCATTCATAGCAAGAAGGTTAGTCTGAGCAGCTACAGAAGCAATCATGTTGTTTGCCTGGAGCAGTGCAGAAGACTGTTCTGCGATTTCGTTAACCTTCTGATTAACGTTAGCCATTTTTGTGCTTCCGTCTTTAACAGTTCCGTTAAGAATATTGAAACTATCTGCCATTTTCTTTACAGAGTTTGTAACTGATGTAATGTTACCAAGCATTTCTTCAATAGCAGCAGAAGATTCTGTAATACCAGCAGACTGTTCACTGATAAGCTGACCAAGACTTTCTACAGCAGCTTCAGATTGTGAAAGAACTACAGATGTGTTTGAAACAGCCTGAGACTGAGATTCTGACTGTTTGCGAACACTTTCAATATTTGCCATGATTTCAGCAGTAGCACTTGCAGACTGCTGTGAGTTTGCACCAAGGCTTTCACCAATGCTTTCAAGAGAGCGCTGTGCTTCATTAAGTTTAGAAACAATTTTGTGAAGAAGTTCAATAAATGCATTTACATTTGAACCAAGATCAGCAAATTCGTCTTCACCTTTTACTGCAATTCTATATGTAAGATCTGCATCTCCAGAAGCAAGGTTTTTAACGGCTTTTCCAATAGAATTAAGCTTAAGGATAACTTTGTTGTAGAACAGAAGGATAAGCCCTGTAAAAAGGAGAATTGTAAGAATGCTTGCGATAGTAATCAAAGGTTTGAATATAGCATTGATTGTTTTTTGAACGTTTGCAAGCTGCTGTCCAAGAAAGAATACTGTAAGAGTCTGTCCATTTTTGTCCTTTAAAGGATAATAGTTTGTAAGGAAAGGAACTCCATTGATTTTTGCTTCAATAAGCACCGATTCACCAGCCATTGCACGTCTTACAAGTTCAGGATTTGAAATTGTGGTGCCTTTCATGCCGCTGATACTTGTGTATACACGAGTATTTCCATCAAATACTGTAAATTCAAGTTCCAAAAAATCACTGAGTTCTTTTATAAATGCATCAGTTGTTACAACTGTTCTTGCTACTACACATCCAACATTTCTTCCTTCAAAAGAAAGCGGGCGGGCAGAAACAGCTATGATATCTTTGCCTTCTTTTACAATGTTTTTTGTCTTAGTGCCATTGATTGTCTGTGCAACAAAGCTTGCAGTTGCATCATGTCCATACGATGGATTTGAAATAAGATTTCCATGTGTATCATAGATGGCAATTGAGCCTGCTTTGAACATTTTTGTTCCGTAAGCACAGACTGTTGCAGAAAGTTCCTGAGGATCATAATCACCGTAATCTTCATTAAATTCTTCATAAATCCAGTCAGTGATGTTGTTCAGAGAGTTTAGAATTTCATCAATTCGTTCCTGAACAGAATCCTGTTCTTTCTGGATACTTACTTCATAATTTTCTTTGAATCCTTTGTTAAGTTCTGAATGCACAAATAAAAAAAGACAAACAGAATACGCAATGATACCCACTGCAAGAAGGCCAATAATTTGAGTAGAAACTGACTTTAATTTGTTCATAGTACAATATCCTTTATAAATAAAATATAAGACTATTATATTCCAAATATAAAAAAAAGCAAAAAAATTATTTTTTTTGCTTTTGCAGCAATTTTGAAAATAATATCACTAAATGTTCAGACCTGGAAAAGACTGACAACAGTTTAAAGAGTATTGATTTTCCTTAAAACCTATTGACTTAGTAGGTTTTTAAGATTATAACTATTACAAATTTAATTTTTATGGAAGGAAAAAATATGAAAAAATCAGTTTTAGTAAAATTGGCTGCGACTGCGGTTCTTCTTACAGCATTTACTTCTTGTAATCAGGCAAAATTTCGTTCTGTTGAAGAAATCAAAAAAAGTGGAACTGTAAAAATTGCGGTTTTCAGCGACAAAAAGCCTTTTGGCTATGTTGATGAATATGGTAAGTACCAGGGTTACGATGTTTTCTTTGGTGAACGCATTGCAAAAGATCTTGGTGTAAACGTAAAGTACGTTCCTGTAGAAGCTGCGGCTCGTGTTGAAGTTCTGCAGACTGGCAAGGTTGATCTTGTTCTTGCAAACTTTACAGTTACTCCTGCCCGTGCAGAAAAGGTTGATTTTGCTCTTCCATATATGAAATGTGCTCTTGGCGTTGTTTCTAATGACAAAGACCTTATCAAAAAGCCAGAAGATTTAAATGGAAAAACTTTGATTGTTTCTAAGGGAACAACAGCAGAAACATTCTTTACAGAAAACTATCCGGAAGTTCAGCTTTTGAAATTTGACCAGTACAGTGAAGCATATAACGCATTGCTTGATGGTCGTGGAGCAGGTCTTTCTACAGACAACACAGAAGTTCTTGCATGGGCTATTGAAAATCCTGGTTTTACAGTTGGAATTGAATCTTTGGGTAGTCTTGATACTATTGCACCAGCTGTTACAAAAGGAAATGAATCTTTGTTGAACTGGCTTAATGAAGAAATCAAGTCACTTGCAGCAGAAAAATTCTTCCATGCTGACTATGAAGCTACTCTTCGCGAAGTTTATGGTCCAAATTCGGACGCAGACGCTCTTGTTGTAGAAGGCGGACAGCTTTAATTACTCAAAAATTCAGAGGTGAATGAAATAAATGGGTTAAAATTACTCAGCGTTTTGAGTGATTTTGACCCATTTTTATTTTAAATGCGATTGTATTTGTATTTGTGGCGAAAAACAGCTCAAAAAATGAAAATTTTTAACTTTTTTGTGAAAATTAAAAGTTGGCACATATCTTGCTCTTATATAAGATATAACTATTTAAACCAAATCAATCTTGAAATTTATCTATGTTGAGAAGGGAGAAAGAAAGAAATGAAATTTGGTGTTTTAAAGGATATTAAAGTTGGTGAATACAGAGTAATCGCTACTCCTGCAGAAGTTGGTGCTATCGTAGGCGACGGTCACGAAGTATACGTAGCAAGCAATGCAGGTTACGCTGCTGGTTTCGACGATGCTGAATACGCTGCTGCTGGTGTAACAGTTCTGGCTACAAACGAAGAAATCTGGGCAACTTGCGATTTCGTAGCAAAGGTTAAGGAGATCGAACCTTCTGAGTACGACCTTATGAGAGAAGGCCAGTACATCTACACTTGTATTCACCCAGCAGGACACAGAGAAGAAGTTGATGCACTCCTCGAAAAGAAAGTTATCTCCATCACTGCTGAAGACTCCCACAGATATGGTTCCCCTAACTGAGAAGCAGCTGGTAAGGGCGGCGCATTCATGGGTCTCTGGGCTATGTGCTCCACAAACGGTGGTT
>JAFOCI010000032.1 GCA_017381365.1 Treponema sp. | reverse complement strand
TGGAATGATTAGCTGTTCCAGTGAAGCAGAAAACAATGCGGCTCTGATTGGAATTTTAAACAGTTCCAAAGGTAATAGCGGAACACCTGTAAAAGAAACAGTAGCAACCCCAGTATTCAGCATTGCTTCAGGTGCAGTAGAAAGCGGAACAAGTGTAACAATCACTTGTAGCACAGAAGGAGCAAAGATTTATTATACAACAGACGGAACTGAACCAACAGCATCAAGCACAGAATACACAGAAGCAATCATCATTACAGAAGCCGTAACAGTTAAGGCAATTGCCGTAAAGAGCGGCATGAAAGATAGTGCTGTTGCAAGTGCTTCATATTTGATTATTCCGACTAAAGCTACTTGTGTTCCAGGAGACTTTGTATTAAAAGACGGAATAATGCTGCCGAAGGATATAACTTTAACTTACACACAAAAATCAAATGTTGCCGCCGTAATTGTTCGTGCCGCAGCAGACGGCAAGCCAGCCCTTGGCGTAGGAATTGTTCATAGCAAGTCTGAGCTTAAATGGTGCTCAAGTTATGCCAAAGGTGACGGCACAGACATAATTGCTTTGCGGGGAGATACAACAAGCGGCTACATGGACGGAAGCGACGGCTGGGAAAAACTAAAAGCAGCCTGTTCTGATGCAGAGAGCAATCCTGAGAAATACCCTGCATGGGACTATAGTTTAACTTATGCTAAAAACAACGGCCTTACAGGAGCTCTTGCAACAGGCTGGTATTTACCAACTGTGGCAGAACTTTACACAATCTATCAGAACAAAACTGTAGTAGATGCAAGCCTTTTAAAAGCAGGCGGAAGCCAGTTTGGCACAAGCTGGTACTGGTCTTGTTGTCAGTACCCTTCCTTCAGTAATCTCGCCCGGGTACTGACTTTCAGCAATGGCAGTATGTACAACAACGGCAAGAGCTTCAGTAGCGTTTATGTTTGTAGTGTTCGGGCTTTTAACTAGTGCTGCGTAGCGGCACGGATTTAGCTATTTAACAATTTTATAGAGACTGTCCCAAAAGTATAAATTGTAGTGGTCATTGAGCCCTTCAACAGGTGGTTCCTGAGCCTGTCGAAGGGCTCAGGAACCACTCGTCGAAATGACTGCTACACTAAAAGTGGTGGTTTCGATAAACTCAACCACCGTAATGCAAACTTATTGGACAGCCTCATATTCGGATAAATTTTATGGCTTTGTATTATGGCTTACCTGTTTTTAAAGATGTATACCAGATGACATTAAGAATATTCTAGGTAACAACAAACTTTACAGGTAACGCGTAAGCTCTGCCCCTAGCTCGTGCTGAAAACTTTGATACAACGAACATTTTGTTTTCACGAGCCGTGATTTTTTTTAACGCTTCGCTAAAAAATCACAAAAAATCAAGCCCGACTTTTTTATTTTGTGCTATATGGATTTTTATTAATTTGACGAAAAAGCTAGTTGGTGGTATATTAAAAGAAAGGAAATGCCCGATTCTGTCGGTCGTCTCCACTATTTTGCTATAAAGCCGTCCTAGCTTCGAAAACTGAAAGGGCGGCTTTACTTTTTAACTCTTTCTATCTTTTAAGTAAGAAAGGGCTGTCAGAATGAGAATGGCTAAATTAATAGCCAACGAAATAATTTCGTATAAAGTCATTCCGCAAAGCCTCCCTAAATCAAATTCTGGCAAAACCAGTTGAGTTCGGGAGCCGCCGCCATAGAATCAGGCACTTCCAAAAGCAGTATAGTATATATATTTTATTTTGTATAGGTAATTATTTAGGAGTGTTTGAGTTTTATTCTGAGCGAATTGCAATAGATTTGACGAAAATGCAAGTTGGTGGTATATTAAAAGAAAGGATGACAGTGTGTATGATTTATTCATACACACGGCAAACGGTTGAGTCAAGGCTTTAAGCGTAAGCGTGCCTTGACCAACCGTAAATGCCCGATTCTGTCGGTCGTCTCCACAGTGTAACGATAAAGCCGCCACATGTAGACAGATAGGGCGGCTTTACTTTTTAACTCTTTCTATTTTTTAAGTAAGAAAGGGCTGTCAGAATGAGAATGGCTAAATTAATAGCTAACGAAAGAATTTCGTATAAAGTCATTCCGCAAAGCCTCCCTAAAATCAAATTCTGGCAAAACCAGTTGAGTTCGGGAGCCGCCGCCATAGAATCAGGCACTTCCAAAAGCAGTATAGTATATATATTTTATTTTGTATAGGTATATGTAAAAATGTCACAGTATCAGTCTTTTTTTATGAGTGTGTCATCTAATCAAGAAGGATTTCAGCTATATACTGGAAACTATGTGCGCTTTACGCCTGGAAAAGAAGGCCGCTGGTATCAACAGAATGAAGGGATTTGTATAGAAACACAAAGCTTTCCAGATTCACCAAATCAAGAAAGCTTTCCTTCTGTTGTGTTGCAGCCAGGCGAACAATATGAGGCGCGCACTGTTTACGCTTTTTACAATAATATGAAAAAATAGATAATTTGGTTAATTTGATTTTACGGGTAAGTGTTGGTAAATGTTATGGAAATTTTTGACCTTTACGATAAAGACAGAAACAAACTTAATCAGACAATGGTGCGCGGCGATGAGCAGCCAGAAGGAACTTATCGTATGGTGGTTCACATCTGCATTTTTAACGACAAAGGCCAGATGCTGATTCAGCAGCGGCAGCCATTTAAGAACGGGTGGTCCAATTTGTGGGATGTGACTGTTGGCGGACACGCCACAACTGGAGAAGATTCTGCTACCGCTGCAAATCGAGAGCTTTATGAAGAAATAGGCTGCCAGATGGATTTTTCAGAAAAGCGGCCGGCATTAACCATTCACTGGAAAAATCCTGGGTCTACAAAAAACGCCCAGGGTTTTGACGACTATTATCTTGTGCGTCAAAATCTGGATGAAACTCAGCTTAAACTTCAGAAAGAAGAAGTCCAGGCGGTAAAATGGGCATCAGAAAACGAAATCCTGAAAATGATAGAAGATAAAACTTTTATTCCATATCACCCGTCTATGATTTCTTTTCTTTTTCACCTTAGTTTGGGAAGTGACTGTCATACCTGTCCTGACTGGACTATAAAAAACTAAATGCATTTATGGAGAAAAATATGACAGTTATAGAAGCAATGAAAAAAAAGCTTCCAATTCTTGCAACTTATGATAAATTTCCAAATGGATTAGAAGGAAGAGCTCGTTCCCTTTGCTATGAATTCAATCATCTTCCGCCAGAAAAACATGACCGCTCCATGGAAATCCTTAAGGAGCTTTTTGGCACATGGAATCCAAAAATATGTATTCATCCGACTTTTAACTGTAACTATGGATTTAACATTCATGCAGAAGGATTTTTGTATGTAAACTACAACTGCACTTTTTTGGATAACGCTGCAATCACCTTTGGAAATAATGTTCTTGTGGGCCCTGGCGTAGTTATTTCTACAATAAATCATGGTATTCACCCCCAGCAGCGTCTTATGTTTGACGACGCAAAGCCTATCAATATTGGGGAAAATGTGTGGATTGGGGCAAATGCAACAGTTTTAAGCGGCGTTACAATCGGAAAAAACAGCGTAATAGGTGCAGGCAGCGTAGTTACAAAAGATATTCCTGAAAATGTGGTGGCAGTGGGAAATCCTTGCAAAGTACTTAGACCAATTACCGACGCAGACAAAAAAACTCCTTTTGAATACGACTAAATGGCCACCTGCACAGAAATCCTGGAACCGCTTGCCGAAATGACTGCTACACTAAATGTGGTGGTTTCGATAAATTCAACCACCGGAATGCAAACTTATTGGACAGCCTCTTTGCACATCTGATCAAAATTTCATCAAATTGCTTGATCATCTAAAATCGTACAAGCCACTGATAACGGCAGCTTGCGGCGAAAACCATAATGCTATTTGCAGGAAATAACACCTTCAGCAATCTGATGTCGTCAGAGTAATTGCTAGTCATGGTGCCAGTAGTTGCAGATTGTTCCACCTGTGATGTGAATGTTTTCCCTGAATCAGCGAAGAATGTTGTGCAGTGAGTAAAGTGAGCGAAGGCAAAGAAAATAGCGGATATGCTCTAGTAATTCTATTTAAAACTCTTTATACTAATAAAGATATGGTTATGACAGTTTGCACAAAAAATAATTCTCATGAATTAAAGTCGATTGGATGTAACTATTTTTTTGTAATTTTTAAGAGCTGAATTCTTTAGGAGTTCAGTTTTTTTTTGCATAAATAAAAAACGGGGTCTAAATTGAACAGAGCAGTTTTAGTTTTAGCTAACGGAATGGTATTTGAAGGTACCGGATTTGGAGCTGAAGGTGTAATCATTGGTGAAACAGTTTTTACAACTGGTATGAACGGTTACATTGAAACTCTTACTGATCCAAGTTATTACGGTCAGATTGTTACACAGACTTTTCCACTGATTGGAAACTATGGCGACATCAAAAAGGATTACGAAAGTTCAAAATGTAATCTGAAAGGCTACATCGTTCGTGAATGGTGTGATGAACCTTCAAACTTCCGTTGTGGCGGAGATATTGATTCGTATTTGAGAAGTCAGAATATAATTGGACTTTACGATATTGATACTCGCAAGCTTACAAAAATTCTTAGAGAAGCCGGTGTTATGAACGGCATGCTTATCAGCGGCTCTTCAAAAGAGGCTGTTGAAGCATTTGCCGCTTTGAATGACGAAAAGAAAAAAGCTGCTCTTCTTGAAAAAATAAAAGAATATAAAATTGTGAATGCAGTTGTTTCTGTAACTGGCAGTGCTACTGGGGTTGAAGAACCTGCTGATGTAGTTTTTAGTGAAAGCGCTAAATATCGTTTTGTTCCTGTAACTGCAGACGGTACAAAAATTAACGATCCAGATGAAGCAATGAAAGACGGTAAAGGCAAAAAGGTTGTGCTCTGGGACTTTGGTGCCAAAGCTAACATCCGCCGTGAGCTTTTGAAGCGCGGTCTTGAAGTAATTACAGTTCCTTCTACATATACAGCAGATCAGATTATGGCATTGAATCCTGATGGAATCATGCTTTCTAACGGACCTGGAGATCCTGCAGAAAACGTTGGAATCATCGCTGAAATCAAAAAGCTTTTGAAAACTGGAACACCAATTTTTGGTATCTGTCTTGGTCATCAGCTTTTGGCTCTTGCTAACGGTGCAGAAACTATGAAGCTTAAGTATGGTCATCGTGGCGCTAACCAGCCTGTTAAATATCTTAAGACTGGCCGTGTATACATTTCTTCTCAGAATCACGGTTATGCGGTTAAGAACGAAACTTTGCCTGCTGGCGCTGTGCTCAGCTTTGTAAATACAAACGACGGAACTTGTGAAGGTCTTGCTTATACAAATGTTCCTGCATTCAGCGTACAGTTCCACCCAGAAGCTTGTTCAGGTCCTTTGGATACTTCGTTCCTTTTTGACGAGTTTGTAAAGCTCATCAACAACAAGGATTACTTCAAGAGCTTTAAGGCTGAATACGAACGTGTTGATGCAATTGCTTATTTTGCTTCAACAATTAAAAAGACTAGGGAAAACGCTTAGCAATATTAAGTTTGTCGAAATGCCACAGGTGATTTCGACAGGTGGTATCCTGAGCTTGTCGAAGGGCTCAACCACCGCGGAAGACGAAAAAGCAGGCGTTGCGGGCGGCGATTGAACCCGCAGAGGGGGTAGCGGAAGACACGACAAAGCGGAGTAAATGCAACAGCTCGCTGGGGCATTTAAGTAGCGACTCGTGGCTGAAGCGAGGGGGAGACTTCCCCCTCCCATGATATAGAAATAATGGTGGTTTAGGCATGCTTAACCGCCGAATGGAGTCATATATGCCACTTAATAAAGATATACATAAAGTAATGGTAATTGGTTCGGGTCCTATCATCATTGGTCAGGCTGCCGAATTTGACTACGCTGGCAGCCAGGCTTGTAAGGCTTTGAAGGAACAGGGACTTGAAGTTGTTCTTGTAAACTCTAACCCAGCAACTTTGATGACTGACCACGCAATGGCAGATCACATCTATATTGAACCACTTATTCCAGAAACAATCGAAAGAATTATTGAAAAAGAAAAGCCTGATTCAATTCTTTCTTCACTTGGTGGACAGACTGGTTTGAATCTTTGTATGCAGCTTGCTAAGTCTGGATTCCTTAAGGAACACGGTGTAAAGCTTTTGGGTGCTAAGCCAGAAACTATCGATAAGGCTGAAGACCGCCAGATGTTCAAGGATACAATGGAATCAATTGGTGAACCTTGTATTCCTTCAAAAGTTGTAACTACTTATGAAGATGCTCTTGATTTTGCAAAGAATGGAATCGGACTTCCTGCAATCATTCGTCCAGCATTTACTCTTGGTGGTACTGGCGGCGGTATTGCAAAAACTTGGGAAGAATTTGATGAAATCGCTCACAATGGTTTGCATCGCTCTCCAATTCACCAGATTCTTGTTGAAAAATGTATTTCTGGCTGGAAGGAAATTGAGTTTGAAGTTGTTCGCGACCACAGCGGAAACGTTCTTACTGTTTGTTCAATGGAAAACTTTGACCCGGTTGGTGTTCACACTGGTGATTCAATCGTGATCGCTCCTGCTGTAACTCTTTCTGATAAAGAATACCAGATGCTTCGTTCTGCATCTTTGAATATCATTTCCAGCCTTGGAATGGAAGGTGGATGTAACTGTCAGTTTGCTTTGAATCCTGAAACATTTGAATATGCGGTTATTGAAGTAAATCCTCGTGTAAGCCGATCTTCTGCCCTTGCTTCTAAAGCTACAGGTTACCCGATTGCGAAAGTTGCTACTTTGATTGCTATTGGCTACAACCTTGATGAAATTCCGAACTTTGTAACAAAGAAAACTGCTGCATGTTTTGAACCTGTTCTGGACTATGTAGTTGTTAAAATGCCAAAGTTCCCGTTTGACAAGTTCGTTTACGCTGCCCGTAAGCTGGGAACTCAGATGAAGGCTACTGGTGAAGTTATGGCTATCGGTCGCACTTTTGAAGAAGCTATGATGAAGGCTGCCCGCGGTGCTGAAATCGGTGTTACAAGTCTTAATCTTGAAATTCTTAAAGAAGAATCTGATGAACAGATTATTGCTCGCGTAAATCAGTGTACTGACCAGCGTATTTTTGCCATCTTCGAAGCTCTTAAGCGCGGAATTATGACTGTTGAAGACATTCACAATGTAACAATGGTTGACGAATGGTTCCTGAACAAACTTTTGAATCTTGTAGACATGGAAGATATGTTCGAAATGATTCGTGAAGGTGCTGAAATTTCAGAAGAAGGAAAGGCTGAACTTACACAGGAAGTTTATCTTGCTGCTAAAAAACTTGGTTATCCAGACAAAGTTATTGAAAAGATGACTGGCAAGACAATTGAAGGCTCTGCTGGTGTAATTGAACATGTGGGCTCAACCACCGGATTTGGAATTGGTACTGCTAAAACAATCGAAGAAAACAATGCTAAGCTTGATAAGGCTCGTGCAGAGGGAAAGGTTGCACATATTTCTGCAACATTCAAAATGGTTGATACTTGTGCAGGTGAATTTGCTGCAGAAACTCCTTACTTCTACGCTGGATACGATAAAGAAAACGAAGCAGAAATTTTCTTGAATGAATTGCATGGGGTGGTTTCGACAGGTGGTATCCTGAGCCTGTCGAAGGGCTCAACCACCGCAGATGCAGACTCAACTTCTAAGAAATCTAAAGGTACAATTGTTGTACTTGGTTCTGGTCCAATCCGAATCGGTCAGGGTATTGAGTTCGACTACGCTTCTGTACAGTGTGTATGGTCTTTGAAGAAGCTTGGTTACGAAGTTGCAATTGTAAATAACAACCCGGAAACTGTTTCTACAGACTTTGATACAGCTGACCGCCTTTACTTTGAACCTCTTACTCCAGAGGATGTAATGGGCGTTATCAACACAGAAAAACCGCTTGCAGTTGTAGTTGCATTTGGTGGTGGAACAGCTATCAAACTGGCTAACTTCCTTTCTGATCAGGGAATTCCAATCCTTGGAACAAGTGCTGATGCAATCGACCTTGCAGAAGACCGTGAACGCTTTGAAGAGCTTTGTGAAAAGCTTCAGATTAAGCGCCCTCGTGGTCTTACAGTAATGAATGCAGAAGAAGCTTTGAATGCCACAAAGGATCTTGGTTATCCAGTATTGCTTCGTCCTTCTTATGTTCTTGGTGGTCAGAACATGATTGTTGCCTTTAATGACGACGATGTAAAAGAATACATGAAGATTATCCTTGCACAGGGAATAACAAATCCAGTTCTTATTGACCAGTATATGATGGGTACTGAGCTTGAAGTTGACTGTATCTGTGACGGAAAAGACGTTCTTATTCCTGGTATCATGGAACACATTGAACGTACTGGTATTCACTCTGGTGACTCTATTGCTGTGTACCCTAGCTGGAATTTGAACGATGTTCTTCGTGAAAAGATTATTGCTCAGTCTACAGATCTTGCCCTTAAGCTTGGCACAAAAGGTCTTGTAAACATCCAGTATCTTATCTTCAACAATGACCTTTATATCATCGAAGTAAACCCACGTTCTTCACGAACAGTTCCTTATATTTCTAAGGTTACAGGGGTTCCAATGGTTGAACTTGCAACTCGTGCAATGCTTGGCGAAAACCTTAAAGATATGGGCTTTGGAACAGGTTTGTACCGCGTTCCGCCATACTTTGCTGTAAAAGTTCCAGTATTCAGTTTTGAAAAGCTTATGGACGTAGATACTCATCTTGGTCCAGAAATGAAATCTACAGGAGAAGTTCTTGGTATTGCCGCAACAATGGAAGAAGCTTTGTTTAAGGGCCTGATTGGTGCAGGCTACACAATGAAGCGTTCTGGCGGCGTTTTGTTCAGTGTTCGTAAGACTGACCGCTATGAAATTCCAGAATTGGCCCGCAAGTTCTACGATATGGGCTTTAAGCTCTATGCTACTGAAGGTAACGCAAAAACTTTGCAGGACTTTGGAATGGAAGTTCAGGTTGTTAATAAGATTCACGAAAATCCAGATGACAATCTTTTGACTTTGCTTGATTCTGGTAAGATTGACTATGTAATTTCTACATCTGCTAAGGGACGAAACCCGGCTGCTGACTCTGTAAAGATGCGCCGTCACGCAGTTGAACGTGATATTCCTTGTCTTACAGCAATTGATACAGCAAATGCTCTTGCTAACTGTTTGATGAGCCACTATTCAGCAGAAAATGTTGAACTTATCGACATCAATCAGCTTAGAACAGAAAAAGAAACGATTAAGTTTGCAAAGATGCAGTCTACTGGTAACGACTTTATCGTTATCAACACTGATGAACAGGAAATCAACAACCCTGGCGGTCTTGCAGTTCGTTTGTGTAACCGCCGTTCTGGTATTGGTGCGGACTCAATCGTTTTGTTCGGTAAATCTGATAAGGCTGATGCAAAGGTTCGCTTCTTCAACCTTGATGGTTCTGAAGGTTTGATGGCAGGAAACGCTTTGCGTGCTGTTGCAAAATACATCTACGATAACAATGTTTACGGAATAGCAGATAAGAATGAATCTAAGTCGGAACCTACTGCAACAATGAAGATTGAAACAAAGAGCGGTGTAAAGACACTTACTTTGTATAAGCTAGACGGAAAGGTTTCTTCTGTAACTGTAGATATGGGTAAGCCGGAATTTGCTGCAGAAAAGCTTCCTACAACTTTGGAAGAAGTTGCTTTGAATATGGAAGGTCTTCCAGAAAAGGCAATCGTTAATCAGCCGCTTACTGTTGATGGAATTAACTACGGTGCTACTTGTGTAAGCGTTGGTAACCCGCACTGTGTTGTATTCTGTGGTTTTGTTGATAAGGTAGACGTTAAGAAGATTGGTCCAATGTTCGAAAACAACGAAGAATTTCCGGACAGAACAAATACTGAATTTGTTCGCGTAGTTGGTCCAAACGAACTTAAGATGCGTACTTGGGAACGGGGTAACGGTGAAACTCCAGCTTGTGGTACAGGTGCCTGTGCCGCAGTAATTGCTGCTGTTCTGAACGGTTACTGTAAGTTGAACGAAAACGTAACTGTAAATGTACGCGGTGGTAAACTTATTGTTAAGTACACAGGTGATACAGTTTATTTGACAGGTACTACTGAGTTCCTCTACGACGGTAAGGTTGTAATTTAAGGAAACGTTCATTTTGTTGTTTGACGACAAAAGACTGTTGTGATATATTAGAAAAAAAGGAAATACCCGATTCTATCGGTTGTCTCCACATTTTTGTACTAAGCCGTCAAAAGAGTGTCGAAAACTATTGGCGGCTTATTTTTTTACTCATCTTTATTACGTAAATAAGAGAGCACGGCAATAACTGTACAGATAACAGTTGCTATACAAGCAATAACTGCAATGATTCTGTCAAACGTCATATGCACACCCCCAAATCAAGAGTAGTGTAATTGATGGGTGTTAATTTTTTTTAGACTTGTACAATCATCGTAATTGTTCGAATTGGCTATCAGGAGATGTGGAAACTGTAAAAAATTGTGTGCTTTTATAGATGAAAAAAAGGTTTTTGGGATTGACATAATTTGTGTAAAATAGTATAAATACATCACTGTATGTCTCCTTCGTCTAGTGGTTAGGACATCGGGTTTTCATCCCGACAACAGCAGTTCAATTCTGCTAGGAGATGTGATAAAGACCTTGTAACGAAAGTTGCAAGGTCTTTTTTTTGATTTAGGGTTTATTGCAAACCCTAAAAACGGCGAAGTCAAGGCTTTAAGCGTTAGCGTGCCTTGACTCGACGTATTTGCGAATGCGTGAAGGATTGGAGCGGTGCCGAAGGCAAACAGATGACGCGGAGCGGCAGCTGGTCGAAGGCGGAAGCCGGAGCCGCGGAAAGCCTGACGGCAACTTGTTGCCGGCACGCCCTGTTATTCAAAAAGTTTTTTAAGAATGTGAACTACTTTGTTTGTGTTTCCTTCTGGCACAACGTAATCGTAAAGTCCTGGAATTGTTCCAAATGTAACTGTCTGAGAAACGCCAAGCTGCCGCTTGAAATATTCAATCATGTTCTGGCGGGTGGCGGACTTATCAAAAATTTTTATATAGGAATAGCCGGGATAATCTTTTGATGGATAAGTGATAACTTTTAGTATTTGAGAAATTCCTTGAGAAACTAAAGAATCGTATATTTCTTGAGTTTTTGAGGAAGGGTAAATGAGCATAAAATATACGACGTTTTCGTTTTCTGGAAGCGGGCGGCGAATGTAGTTTCTGTATGGGGAAACACGGAGTTCTTCTATTAATTTTGTCTGAACGGCATCATCGGGAGCAGTGTAATAGATAAGAAGAGTGTCGTCTATGACAACATTTGCAAAATAAGTTAAATGCTGACTGTCTAAAATTGAGAGAACTTTATTGCGATTTTCAAGACTCATTTCGATTTTGGCGAGATAGTGCTTTTTCTGGGTGTCGTAGAGGACTGCGCCGTCCATTGCGATTACTGGAAGCTTGAGGCGGATGTCTTTCATTGGTTCCATGAGGCTTGCAGGAGGACGCATTGTACTGAGTGTAAAATTAAGGCCTTTGTCCAGCATGCGGTTCAGTTCAACTTTACAGTAATCGTTCAGGTGGTAGTCGCTGTTCAGAAGAGTGTCGTCTAAGCCGGAAATGAAAAGAATTTCTTTGTGTTGTTTGCGCGGCAGGTGAAAAAGATTTACGAAAACGCCGATGACTATACCTATCATGGTGTCTAAAAAGCGGTTCCAGACAAAAAAATAGCAGTTTTCGTCGGCAAGGTGGATTACAACAATGCTGAGGAATACTACACAGGAAAAATAGCTTGCCTGTTTCTTTTTTAGGACTACTGTTAGCCATAGCAAAGGGATTATTGCTACGGATATTACGACGGATTTTAGGGTGTAATATTGAAGTTCGGAAAGATTGAATGTTTTGTGAGTAAAATTGACTATGAGAAGAACTATTAAGCCTAAAAGTGCGCCTAAGATGGTGCCGATGGTGCGCTGGATTGCATTTTTTTTTGTGGTGGAAATATATGACTGCATGCACCAGAGGGCAGAAAGCTGACTGTAGAATACGATTCCGGAATCGCCGCGGAACAGCTGGATTACATAGCAAAGTGCTACGGCGATTGCGGATTTTATGATGCGCATTCCGATTGGGGGAAGAACAGGGAGAGTATGCTTTTTCATTATTTTTCCTGCAGGAAGAAGCAAATCTGGTGTTCTGTTACGGTTGGAGCTTTGTGACTGAAAAACACTAGTGAATCGCAAGGGGATTCGATTTTGTTTTTTACGTCGCCGCGTAATGGATCAAGAATAAGGGCAAGGGTTTGGCCTTTGCGGACTTCGTCTCCTGGATTTACAAGACGGCGGAAGAGTCCTCCGTTAGGAGAAACTATGGAGATAAAATCTTTTTCCTGAATTACCTCGCTTTGACAGGCGCCGAAGGTTTTGCAGTGGATAAAATTGAATGCATTTAAAAAGCGCAGTACGGCATCAATTGCGATTTTTGCTGAGCTGTCGTCTATGGAGTCTGTTTCTCTTGTATAAATGGAATATGCGTCTGTTTCAAAAACCTGCCAATTGTAGTTCAAGGTTGTTGTGTCGATTGGTGTTGGTTCGCGGCAAAGAACAAATGGCATTCCGAATTCCTTTGCCAGTTCTGGTGACTGGTAGCCTGTATGCATAAGGCGAACGTGTGGTACAAAGTCGCCGGCAAGATAGAAGCTGGCGAACTGAATTCCGTATTTGTATCCTTTTACATGTTCAAAAACTGCCGCGGCAATTCTTTGTGTTGTTTCGCCCTGATTGTAGCCTGGGAACATTCGGTTAATGTCAGTATTGTCTACTGGCCAGAATCGTTTTCCAATGTTCATGGAGAATGAATTTATACATGGAATTACAAGAAATTCGTTGTCTGGAGAAAGCATTCCTTTTGATTCCAGTTCGCTGAGTTTTTTAATTAACTGGCTGGCGATGTACATCTGCTGGATTTCGTTGCCGCGGAGGGAGCCTACAAAGCAGGCGGTTTTATGTCCTGAACCAAAGAAAAAGCCTTTTACTGGCACTTCTTCGCGGTATGGTGTTTTTATGGTAAAAAGTGTTTCTTCGCGCATTTAGCATGTCTCCTTTTCTGATGATTCTGAGGCCTTTTTTGTGTCCAGCACGCGGGCAATTAGTGAGCCGCTGTATACTATTGGGTATTCTCTGATTGTAAAAATTTTTCCGTCTATTGGGCTTGTAAGAATTTCACAGGTTTCGCCTGAAAGTGGATCAATGATTTTTCCGATTTCATCGCCTTTTTTTACGTCTGTCCAATGCTTTACGGTTGGAAGAAAAACTCCGCTTTTATCTGCATTAAGGAATGCGACACAGTTGTCTTCATCTCGTCCTATCAAAGGTTTTCTAGGAGTTATTGATTCGCCATTCCAGATTCCAATTTTTTTCATAAGGGCTAAAAGGCCGTCTGTAAGCTGGTCGCCGTATTCTTTTGTGATGCGCATTCCAACACCCATTTCCACTACAAGAGTTGGCGTATCAATGGAGTTCAGGCTGTAAGCCAGTGTGGATTCTAGAACTGTGGCTGCTGAATGGACCCAGATAAAATCGCAATTTACTGTTTTTGCAAGGTCCATAAGGCTGTCTACTGTTTGAACGTTTATACGTACCTGTGGAACTTCTGTAAGAAAAATGTTTGAAGCGTGTATATCTACAACTACGTCTGCTCCGTCCAAATCTTCGATGATTTTTGAAGCTGTGTATTCTACAAACGTTCCGTTTTGGTTGCCTGGAAAAATTCGGTTCATATCCAGATCGAACTGTGGTACGCCACGGGTCATTGCGTTTACGCCTAATGGATTTAGTGCAGGGTAAACGTCTACGATGCCATCAAGATTTGAAAGGTTTTCATTGATTTTCTGAATAAGGTTCCAGCATACATACTGACCTTCAAGTTCGTCACCATGAGTACCGGAAACGATGCAAACTCGTTTGCGAGATTTTCCATTTTTAATTCGTTGCTTCTGTACCTGAAAAGTTTCGTTTACTGGTAATTCTGCACTTGTTACTGTTTTTATCATATAAAAATCCTTTATTAAGTTGCATATAATTTTCTACTGATTTCTTTGACCACAGCTATTGTTCGTGGGGTTTGGCTGGAATGTATGGAGTGGTGGGAACTACTATTCCAGCTGGTGCTACGTAATCTGGAACTTCTGTTTCTGTTGTTTTTACAAAAACAGTCTGTGTTTGGTCTGCATTACCGCGGAAAATTCCACGATCAACCTGGCAGTCGTTGTAATCGCGGCCTGCTGCAAGGATTACGTATTCATTGTTGCAGCGTTTGTTGCGGGTTGGATCAAAGCCGTACCAGCGGCCAGGTATTTCAAAATTACAGAAAGGTGAAATGTCTTCGTCTGGAACAAAAACTTCTGCCCAGGCGTGGGTAGAGCCTTCGCCTTTGCTTGTGCCACAGATGTACCTGGCTGCAATTCCTGCGTGGCGACAAAGTGAACAAAAAATGTGGGCGAAATCCTGACATACGCCTTGTTTTTGTTCAAAGGCTTGTGCCGCTGTTGTTCGTACGTTTGTTGTTCCTGGTTTGTATTCCATCCATTCGTGTAAATCAGAACATAGTTTTTCTGAAAATGATAAAATCTGATTTTTTGGAATTTTTTTGATTTTTAAAGCTGGTTCAAATTCTGTTTCTGAAAAGGTTTTAATCAGGAAATTTGAAAGCTGTTCTGAAACTGAGGTAAGAGGTGTTGGATATTTATAAAGTGAAATACAAGGTTCTCTTGAACCTTGCTGATTATTCACCTGAACCGTTGCTGTTGCTTTGAACGAAAACTTATTGTGAGCATCTTTTATATATCCGCGATAGGAAATATTTCCAAATATATCGCGGTTAGTTTTTAGCGTTACAGAAGGATCAATTGTAAGAAGTCTGGCTGTTACGGTTTGACTTCCTCTTGAAACAGGAACGCAACGGAGTATGAAATAGTGGTTGATTACGGGATTACTGAATTCAAGCGACATAGTGTAATCAATATCAAGAACTTTCATTATTTCCTCCGGTATAATAGCTGGCAGAGTCTTCAATAAGTATGAATTGGTGGTTTCTACAAGATTAACCACCGCTGGCTCGTGTCATATTCTGAAAAATTATTGGGATACAAAGTAACCGTCAATTAACTGCAGAAGGAGCATTTTATCGGCATAATCCTGCACGTTATCAGCTTCACAGAGTTCTCCACAGATTTTTGAAATTGTGAATTTGTCTACGCTTATATCTGTATAAGAGAATGCTTGTGCAAGTCGTCTGCATTCAAATTGAACTTTGTTCTCGTTGATTCCCAAACGCAGATAAAAATCAAGCCGTTCAACTCCGTGTCCGCATAGAATAATGTTTCTGATGTTGCGGTCAATTATGGTGTCAGAAATAACTCCATAAAATCCCATGATGTAATCAATGACTTTCTGGAACATAAGCATTGGAGTTCTGCTGAATTCGGAATCCAGCAGCGTACGTTGTGCCATTTCAATGTAAGAAAGAGCTTCACTTCCAATTATGTCCCGAAGCATGATTGCATTGTCATAAGCACGCATCATTGAGCAGGAAATTGAACTTGCATAGCTTTTGTCAAAAGCGTAACGATTACAGAAATCTTTAAGGTCAGTAAAACCATTATAAATGTCCAGATTCTGGCAATATTCTGAAAAATCAAAATTGTTATCCAGCTGGGAATCGTAAACCCGCATAAAAACCCGCAATGTTGAAAGTACGCGTTCTGCATAACGGCCAAGCCAGTAAAGGCTGTCAACCTGTTTTAATGTTAATGGTGTTGTTATTTCGCTAAAATCCATGTGTCCTTAAATCCTCCGCCTTGTGATGAGTTGACTACAAAACTTGCAGGGTTTCTTGAAAAACGAGTAAGTCCGCTAGGCCATACCTGGCAAGTTTTTCCACTTAATACATATACTCTAAGGTCTGCTTTTCGCATAACCTGTTCTCCGTTTTCCATAATTGGTAAATCAAGAAAATCAATTACTTCCTGAGCAATCCAGCGTCTTGGTTGTGTTTTAATAAGATTTTCCATTTCGGTTAGTTTTTCTTCACTTAAATCGCGACCAAAAACAACTCCGTATCCACCGGCTTCAGCAACGTCCTTGATTACAAGCTTTTTAAGATTTGCAAGAACGTATTTTCTGTCTTCTTCATAGAAAGGCAGATAAGTTGGTGCGTTGTGCAGAATGGGAGTTTCCTTAAGATAATATTCAATCATCTTTGGAACGAAGTAATAAATTCCTTTGTCATCAGCAACTCCGTTTCCAGGAGCATTAATCAAGGAAACGTTTCCTGCTCTGTAGGCATCCATTACACCAGGGATTCCGATAAGTGACTCTGGCACAAAAGTTAATGGATCCAGGTATTCATCGCTGATACGACGGTAAATAGCGCCGACTCTTTCCTGACCGCTAAGTGTTTTGCAGTAAACAACGTCATTTTCTACAAACAGGTCATCAGGCTGTGCAAGAACTGAATGAGTTTGCTCTGCCAGATAAGCGTGCTCAAAATAAGCCGCATTATAACGGCCAGGTGTGAATACAACATTGATTCCGCCAACGTTCATATCATCCATAACATCTTTAAGAAGAATTCCATAATTGCGGTTTTCTACAACGTGAGTATTTGAAAAAGTTTCCGGGCTGCAGCTTCTGCAAAGTCCGCGGGCGATTAACGGATACGATGCTCCACTAGGAATGCGGAGATTGTCTTCCAGAATGTACCATTCGCCGTCTTTTGCCTGGACAAGATCAATTCCAGAAATATGACTGTAAATTCCGTGAGGTGGAGTAATTCCTTCGCAGGCGGCAAGATATCCTGACGAAGAAAATACAAAATCCTCTGGAACAATGCCGTCTGCAATAATCTGCTTTTTTGAATAAATATCTGCAAGAAAAAGATTTAATGCTGTAACTCGCTGAATTAATCCCTTTTCAAGAACTTCCCATTCATCATGAGGAATTACGCGTGGAATAGGATCAAACGGAAACAAACGCTCATTGAAAGTTCCGTTTTTATAAATACCGAATTTAACCCCATAGCGAGCAAGCTGTTCATTAATAAGCTCTGCATTCGCAATCAATTTTTCCATAGGAACCCCCAAAAACAAAAAGGGCAAAGAAGACAGCCTAACTGTTTAGTTAAGCGAGCTTCTTTGCCCGTTAATAAATCATTATATATATTAGAAAAAAAAGCAATTATTTTGCGAAAAAAATAAATTTTCAGAATTTTTCAGTTTTATATTGACACAAAAACAAAAATGAAATTTATTGTTTTGGTTTTGTGAATTTGAAATAAGCAGGAGCTTTATAATCTATAAACCAGCCGCCAGAATAAAATCCGTTATCATTTGCTGTTGGAGAAACAAAAATTATTTTTGCAGGATTTGATGTGTCATATTCAAAAACATTGGATTCCCATTGATTGCGGTTTTCAGAGGGGTATGGATATTGCTTATCAGGAGGAGTGTAAACAGAAATCTTGTATTTGCCAGGTTTCAGATTAAGGTGCATTGCAACTCCGCCAGAAAGCCAGCGGGTTTTCTGATATTGATTTACAACGTTCGGAATAGAAGCCCATTCGTAAGTTGCTTTTGCGGCAGAAAAAGTAACATCGTTTCCTTGTTCGTCTAAAAGGCGCAAATAACAGCGAACTTCATTCATGGAAGGAGAGTTTTCTGGGCGATAAATAATAAGTTCCCAGGGATTGTGATGAAGATTTTTCTGCTGCGCAGTCAGATTAAAAGAAAAAACAGCAAAGAAAACTAAAAGGAAAATTTTTTTCATGGTTATTTTCAGTTTAGCATATATTTATTGATATTAATATTCATTCGAAATTATTTTTCATTTGTGATATGCTCTAGCTATCATGGAAAATAAATCTCTCATTAAAATAAATAATTGTAGAATAGAAAATTCCCGGGGAATTGTACTTGAACAGCTTACATGGGAAATGAAGGCTGGTGAAGCATGGCTTGTAATCGGTCCTAACGGCGGCGGCAAAGCAGATTTTTTGAATGCTCTTGATGGTTCGCTGGGACTTAGTTTTGTGCCAAACCCGCCAGCAAGTACAACAGATATTCCAATGTATTCAAATTTGTTCGCAGATTCTGTAGAAACAGTTTCGCTGGAACGAGCAGCTCGTCTTATTCAGGAAGAACGGGAACTAGACGAAAGCGAATTTATTGAAGGTGGCGTAGATATTGGACGCACAGGCCGCATATTCATTGCGGAAGGTCTAGTTGGCAAAATAAAAAAAGGTTCGCCAGTACCAGAAATCGCAAAACAGCTGGATGCGTATCCAGAAATAAAACTTTGCGGCGTTCAAAAGATTCTTGACCGCGGTTTAAAATATATGTCTACAGGAGAAATCCGCCGCACCCTTCTGGCCCGCGCGCTGATTTCAAAAAAGAAACTTTTAATTTTAAGCGATCCTTTTGCAGGTTTGGACGCAGAAAGCCGAAAAATTCTTCTGGACTTTTTTGACACTATTGCGGCAAAACAACTGAACGACAGCAAGAATGATTCAACATTCCCACGCATAATTTTAAGTATGGAACGCTACGTAGAAATTCCAGCTGCAATCACAAATGTTGTAGAATTTACAGGTGGCAAAGTTTCTTTCTGCGGCGCAAAATCAGAATACGAAAAAATTGCCACAGAAAAAAATGCCGCTGCAGAAGCTGCCCGTAAAGCCAACTACGCAGAATTTGCTGCAACAGTCCGCAAGTTAAGCGACGAGGTAAACATTGTAATGGGTGTTGAAAATTTTCAGCCGGAAAACGACATTTTAATCGAAATGAATGATGTAAACGTTGGATGGGATAATCACAAAGTTCTGCGCCATTTAAATTGGACATTCAAGCGTGGCGAACACTGGCTCATCCGCGGTCCAAACGGCTCAGGAAAAACCACTTTGCTGGAGCTTATCACAGGCGACAACATGCAGGTTTTTAGCAACGACATCAAAATTTTTGGCGCCCGCCGGGGTTCTGGCGAAACAATCTGGGACATCAAGCACCGATTGGGAATTGTAAGCTATCGTCTTCACGTAGAGTACCGTATGCTTGGCGGCACAAGCCTCAGAGAAGTCATTATGAGCGGTTTTCACGATTCAATCGGTTTGTACGAAATCCCTGGGGAGGTAGAAGCCGCAGCCGCAGAGCGCTGGCTTGAGCTAGGTGGTTTTAAAGGTCGCGGCAGTGAAAATTTCGGAAGCCTTAGTTACGGTGAACAGCGTGCAATTTTGATTTTGCGGGGTGCAGTAAAATGCCCTCCAGTTATGATTCTTGATGAACCTTGTCACGGGCTGGACGAGCAGATGCGCCAGAAAATTCTTGATTTGCTGGAAATTATTGCAGAAAGCGGAACAACAACATTCCTGCACGTTACTCACGAGCCTAGCGAGGTCTTGAAGTGCGAAAAGCACGTTCTGGAACTTCATCCTGATGAAGAGCCAATGTATAAAATTATAGAAATTTAGGAGGCATTTTTGCCTGCGCAAAAACCGTGCTGTTCCACGCTTCGCTAACGCTCACCGTCCTCGCTCACTTCGTTCGCTGCGGTCGGCTGCTGCGCAGGCGTTCCATAGCACTTGCCTGTGGAAAGGTATTTGCTGTAATTGCTAACATTCTGTCATTTTGGTATTATAAAATTATGAGTGAAACTATTACAAACTGCCCTTGTGGTTCGGGAAAAAAATATGGCGAATGCTGTGAACCAATTATTAAAGGAACAACAAAAGCTGCTACTGCAGAAGCTTTGATGCGTGCCCGCTATTCAGCTTACGTAGCACATGAAATTGACTTCATCATTTCTTCTTGCGAAGAAGGCGAAGGCATTGCTGATATTGATAAGGATGCAACAGAAGAATGGAGCCGCCAGTCAAAATGGCAGGGTCTTAAGATTCTTAGAACAGAAGAAAAAGATGATGAAGGTATCGTTGAATTCATCGCTGACTACACTTTGGATCAGATGATTCAGCATCACCACGAAATCGCCGGCTTCAAAAAGTTCAACGGAGACTGGAAATACGTTACTGGTAACATCATCACAGAAACAGTAAAACGGGACGGTGCAAAAGTAGGCCGCAACGACCCATGCCCATGCGGCTCCGGAAAGAAATATAAGAAATGCTGCGGTAAATAACAGGTGCAGCATTTCTGGTAAATTGTTGCGACGGTTAGGAGCAATAAACTTGCTGCGGTAAATATAAAATAACATTGTTATTTTTTAGATTGGTGGTTTCGACAGGCGCAACCACCACCAGTATTGCGGTGGTTGAGCCTGTCGAAACCACCTTTTTTTTAGAGGTCATTATGGCAGAACGAATTATTACAGGTTTTCACGCAATAGAAGAAAAGGTATTAAAAGCAAAGGATTCTGGTAAAGCAGAAGGTATGCGCATTGTTTACAGTAAGCCAGGTCCTAGAGTAAAGAAAATTCTTGCGGCTGCAAAAGAAGCTGGTATTCCTTGTTCTCAGTCTGATGACAAAAGTCTTGACGGCATGGTTCAGGGTCTGCCAGAAACAAGCCGCGACCACAGAGGTATTGTGCTTTGTCTTAGTGGCGAACAGGCTAAAACCCGCAACCTGGTTGAATTTAATGAATGGCTTTTAGCAGCTGGGGCAAAATCAGAAGATGAGCGTCAGGTTGTAGTAGTTCTGGATTCTGTTACAGATCCTCATAATGTGGGTGCAATCATCCGTAGCTGTGACCAGTTTGGCGCAAGTCTTGTAGTTGTTCCTGAACGCCGCGGAGCAAAGGATGTTGAAAACAACGAGGTTATTGCCCGCAGTTCAGCTGGTAGTTCTGCGTGGGTGCCAGTTGCAGTTGTTAGCAATCTTGTTAGAACTGTGCAGCAGCTAAAAGAAAGCGGCTTCTGGGTTTATGGTGCGGATGCTGGTGGTTCTACACTGCAGGATGTACAGTTCGCAAATCGAACTGTAATTGTGATGGGCAGCGAAGGCACTGGTATTGCCCGCCTGCTTGAAGAGCAGTGCGACCAGATTGTAAGCATTCCAACCTGCGGAAAAATAGATAGTTTGAATGTGTCTGTTGCAGCGGGTGTATTATTATACGAAAATTACCGTCAGAGTCTTAAAAAATAGGGGTTGTCCCAAAAGTAATGAGTGTAGCGCTCATTGAGCTCGTCGAAATGACTGCTACACTAAATGTGGTGGTTTCGATAAACTCAACCACCGTAATGCAAACTTATTGGACAGCCGTTATTTTCTGTTCTTGTAAAGCCAGTCGGCGGCGTAGTCTACAAAAAGGCTTATGTTTAAAAGGCGGGCTTCTGATGCTGGTGTTTTTGCAAAACGGATTGCGGATTCATCGCCCCAGAAGCGGTTTTCAAAGGCAGTTCCAATCAGTTTGAATTCTTCTGAGTTATCAGTCTTTTTTGCTTTATTGCAAAGGCTCTCTGCGATTTTAAGAAGTTCACAGTCAGAATAATCTGAGTTAGTCATAAAATACCAGTCATAGTTTTTATAGTTTTTCAAAAACTCTTCTGGCGAATTTGAATTTTCATTTTGAATAAAAATTTTAGAATTTGAGTCAAAATTAAATTTTTTTAGTGTTTCTGCAATTTCCCGTTTATTCATAGTTTTATATTAAAAATTAATTATTATAGTTGCAATAACTCGACTAAAAATAAAAGTGTATGTTATATTCTTGAAGTCGGAAAGAGCCGAAAGAGAGTTCGAAATCCATCCTCTCTAAAATCAAAACTAGGAGCGCAATATGAGCCGCACTGACACTGAGTTGGAAGGTGTAACTTTGCTGGGAAATCAGAATACAAAGTATACCTACGACTACAATCCGGAACTTTTAGAAAAGTTCCCTAACAAACATCCGGATAACGATTACATGGTAACCTTGAATTGTCCGGAATTCACTTCTCTTTGTCCAAAAACAGGGCAGCCTGATTTTGCAGAAATCAAAATAAATTACATTCCTGATCAGTTTATTGTGGAATCAAAATCATTGAAGCTGTATTTGTTCAGTTTTAGAAATCATGGCGATTTTCATGAAGACTGTGCAAACATCATCATGAAGGATCTTGTAAAACTTTTAGAGCCAAAATATCTGGAAGTTGAGGGGATATTTACTCCTCGTGGTGGCATTTCTATCTATCCTTTTGCAAATTACGGAAAACCAGGTACGGAATACGAAAAGATTGCACACAGCCGGCTTTTTGCTGCAATCGACAGAAGATAGGAAAAAGTGAAAAGGTGGTTTCGACAGGCTCAATCACCCATTGAGAGCTAAATTACAATTTTTAAGGAAGTAAATATGAATTTTCAGAATGAAATTATTTTAATCGCCAGCATTTTTGTTTTTTTTGGCGGAACAGTTGGATTTTTCAGATTTTTTGGAAAAACAGGTCTTTATGCATGGACGGTAATCTGTACAATTGCGGCAAACATAGAAGTGATGATTCTTGTTCATGCTTTTGGAATGGATACAACTTTAGGAAACGTGCTGTTTGCTTCATCATTTTTGGCAACAGACATTATGAGCGAGCTTTACGGCAAAAAAGATGCTTCCAGGTGCGTTAAAATCGGGATTCTTGCAAACGTAACTTTCATCATCATCAGTCAGTCATGGTTTTTGTATGTGCCTGCAGAAAGCGATACAATGGCGGCTCCAATCCGTACGGTATTTGCCAATACACCACGCGTAATGTTTTCCAGTCTTGCAGCTTATGCAATCTGCGAGCTTTACGATGTCTGGGCTTATCACGCATTGTGGTCATGGACAGAAAAAAAATTCAGCAATAAAAGAGGATTTTTGTGGGTGCGAAACAACGGCTCTACTTTAGTTAGTCAGCTGATAAACGTTATTGCATTTAATCTTCTTGCATTTGCAGGCGTATTCCCAAAGGATGTAATGATTCAGGTGCTTGTGTTTGGCTATTTGATTTTTATTGTAACATCTTTGTGCGACACTCCGTTTGTTTATCTTGCTCGTCATTTTGCAGACAAACATCCACAGCTGCTGAAAGATTAATTAGTTACAGTATTTTTTTAATATTTCTTCGGTTTCAAAGCGGGAATCTATGAACAGTTTTGCGAGAATTGGATCAAAATGAGAGCCCGCTTCTTCCTGTATGATGCGGAAAGCTTCTTTCTGGGACATTGGCTCCTTGTAGCAGCGTGGTGATACAAGAGCATCAAATACGTCAGCGATTGCCATAATTCTTGCAGAAAGAGGTATTTCTTCTTCTTTTAGTCCGTACGGATAGCCTTTTCCATCCCAACGCTCGTGGTGAGAGCAGGCAACTTCCGAGGCCATTTTTATGAATTCCCTGTCTTCTGAAACTCCGATTACATCATTGATTATTCGTCCGCCTTCTGTTGAATGGCGTTTCATCTGCTCAAATTCTTCTGGTGTGAGTTTGCCAGGTTTTTTAAGAACATTATCCATTACAACAATCTTACCGATGTCGTGCATAGGTGCGGCTCGCTTTATAAGTTCAATGAATTCAGAAGTTATGGTTTCAGGGTATACACCTTGTTCATAAGCCTTACGGGAAAGCAGTTTAACATAGGCACTAGTTCTCTGAATATGCTCTCCAGTGTCTGTATCGCGGTTTTCTACAAGGCTGGCAAGGCTGATGATTATGTGGTTTTGCAAAGAAATGCGCTTTTCGTTTTCAATTTTAGCTTCTTTGGCTTTTTCTGAAACTTCTACCTCTAGATGAGATTGAATAGTGTAGAGAATGACGGAAAAAAGCAAAAGAATTAAAATTAAAACAAAGACACTCAAAGAAATGTTTGTAATTTTTATAAGGCGCAAAATTTTTTCATCAATCAGATAAATTGGTTTTATATCTGGTGCTATTACTTCAAGAAAGATAAAGGCAAAAGCAGTAATGATTTGAAATACTATGGCGGCTACCATGTGTTTCCCAAAAACAAGAATTGGTAGCACGCCAATTAGTAAAATAAAAAAATGGAACGATGCATTTCCGCCTAAAAAACGGTCAGCCAGCAGCTGATGAGTTACAACTTCCAGAAAAGCAAAAAAATAGGGACGAATACACTCTTTTGTAAGCGGAAAAATCAGAGTCAGTGTTAGAAATAAAGTGACGCTGCCTATATTAAAATAAAACATAGGCAAGACATTTAAATTCTTAAAAACAATAAGAAAGGCAGAGTGATACAGCAATGCAAATATAACTGCAACAATGTAAACTGCCTTTGCGTGTTTAACAGTGAGAACATATTCTAATATTTTTTTCCGCAATGATGTAAAACTCATTTATCTCTTATAATTCTATACCATTTTTTAGTTTTTCAACAGTAAATTTTGATGTTTTGAACTTTCCGTTTACATCTGGAATTGCAATTACAAATTCAGAAGGTCTAAAGCTGTCGTTGCCTTCAAGAGTTACCGAAAGTTTTTTACCTTTCAAAGTGAATGTTGTTTCGCTGTAATTTCCATTCTTGTACTGTTCTGTAATTCCGTCGTCATTGTAAAGTGTAAAGCTGTTTTCAACACCTTCTGCAGGAATTACAAAAATGTAGTTTATGTTGTTTTGTTCTGCAGGGATGATGGCTCCTTCTTTTATGTAAACAGGAATGTTTTCAATAGTTGTTTTAACAGTTATAGATTTTCCTTCTGCAGCTGAAACTTTTTCCATTGCATAGAAATTGTACCAGTTGCCCTTAGGAAGATAGAGTTCCCGTTCTGTTGTTGCGGCAGCTTCTTTTACAACTGGTGCAACAAGAATTGAATCGCCGAACATAAACTGAGAATTTACGAATTCTACTGGAGTTGCCTTATCTTCATAGAACATTGGACGCATCATTGGAATTCCCTGCATAGTCTGTCTCGCAGTTGAATAAATGTAAGGCAAAAGTTTTGTGCGGGTGCGGATAAGATCGCCAACAATATGTTCTTCTTTTTCTGTGTGAATCCAAGGTTCGCGAGCAGCTGTTCCATGCGCACGGTAAACAGGGGTAAAGGCACCAAACTGCTGCCAGCGAACATAAAGCTCTGCAGGTGACTCTGGCTGAACAAATCCACCAACATCGCTGCCCCAGTATGCAAGACCAGAAAGACCTGCGTTTATTCCATAGGCAATCTGATTTGCTAATGATGGCCAGCTAACAGAAACATCTCCAGACCAGACAGAAACATTGAATTTTCCAGAGCCTGTTCCTGCTGAGCGGCTTAAAATGAAAAGTCGTGTGTCTGGCTTTAATGAATGTACACCTTCATAAAGTGCTTTTGACCAGTAATAATTGTAATAGTTGTGGAAGTCGATTTCGTTGTATTTACCGTATTTAAGAGTTTCTGGAGCTTTTTCTGGTTCTCCCAAATCTGTCCAAAAGCCTTCAATACCGCTGTCAAGCATTGCTGCATATTTTTTGCCCATAAATGCTGCGGCTTTTTTTCCAAGAGGATTGAAAACGCTGCCTTCTTTGTCGTCCAGACACCACCAGTCACGCCATACTGCGATTTTTCCAGATTTGTCTTTGCACAAAAGTCCGCTTGATTCAAGTTCCTTGTAGTTTTCAGATTCAGTTGTAAAGAATGGCTCTGTTATGGTTATAAGCTTAACACCCTTGCTTTCCATTTGCGCATCCATTTCTTTATAGTCGGAGTAATCCTTGCTGGTCCATGAAATGTCACCCATACGTTTGAACCAGTAAAGGTCAAGAACAACAGCAGAAAGGGGGATGTTTCGTTTTTCAAATTCATTTACAAGTTCTGTTACTTCTTCTGAATTTTTGTAGCCGTATTTAGACTGAATGTATCCGAAAGCCCATTTAGGAAGCATACACGAGCTTTCTGTTTCTGCGTAAAATTTCTGTACGGCTTCTTTTGCAGAATTATTCTGGCCAACAAAACATTCAATTCGTTTGTATTCACTGCGGTAAAGCTGTGAATCTTTTCCGTCCTGAAAATAAATTTTGTCTTTTCCACCGGCATTGTAATAAACCGCTGTATTTTCATTGGTGATGTAAAAAGGGATAAAAACGTAAGCATGGTCGCCGTATTTTGATTCATTATAAATTGTGAAAGACTGGTTTCTAAGGCTTACTTTTCTGCTGGCTTCGCCAAATCCGTAAAATTCTGTGGCTGTTTTCCAGTTGCGAAGCTCTTTTAAAAGTTTTTTGTCTTCAGAAAAAACGGAACTGTACAGTTCTTTGCCGTCATAGAAAAGGACATAGCCGTTTTCAGCAGGTTTAAGGCAGTAATTGTTCCATTGGTAAGTTCCGTCAGAGTTTTTTGTAAAGTCTGTTGCCGCTGGTTTTCGTTTTAATTCAAATTCTTTTACGGGCGCATAAGATTTTTTACCTTTTGCTTCAAAACGAATTGAACCATCTGAACAAGCTTCAAAAGCCAGTGTTGTTCCGTTTGCAAACTTAAGTTTTGTTAATGCAAAAAAGTTTGCAGTTACAAATAATGATATGATAATTATAGATAGATATTTTTTCATACTTTTATTATAGAGCATATAAGGAAAAAGTGTTATAAATAATTTAATAGTAGTACATGATGTACTATTATTGTGAAATCGCATTTTATGGAGTATTCTAATAGTATGCATATTAAAATACAGAAAGGTTCAAACCGACGTTTAGCTTATACGGATAGAAAAGAAGGATATTTTCAATATCTTGCTGGAATGGCAAATTCTGAAAATGGTTATCATCGTGGTAATGTTCAATTTTTTAAGGAATTTACATGCCAGGGACACAAGCTGGAAGATGCGGATTTTATACGGGTGTATCCAGAAGGATTCAGAGCTGTTTTTGATAAATATTCTCTTGATGTTTCTCTCTTAATTGATGAGCAGGCGTTTTACGTTTCATCTGACAAAAATATTGGAATTCTTGGAATCTGGCCTGTAGTTCAGAGTGAAATAACAGCGAAAAAAACAGATTCAGATGATGAAACGGAGGCTGAAGATTTCTGGGCAAACAAAAAGGTTTATGAAACTCAGAAAATCAAGGAATGGCATACAGATAAAATTGATGGTATAAATGTGCTTTTTTCAGAAACAGGAATTGCCATTGCCGGAGACTTTAATTTTTATCATGCAGAAAAAAATGAAGATATTGAATTGATTGTTTCTGACGGAAAACATCTTTCTATTTCTGACAGACCTTTTGCAAATTCCGGGTGGTATGTAGTTTTTGAAGAATCAAAGGAAGCTGCCTGCGAAAAAGCTGTAAGACTTGCAAAAACAAAAGCTATAGAAGCGCATAAAAAACTTCTTCAGAATTTTTTTGAAAAATGCAGTTTTGATTGCGGTGATAAAAAATTTAATGAAGCCTTGCAGTGGGCCAGATTCAGTGCCTGGCTTTTGGCAACAAAAGACCATGGAAGCAATTATCGTGGAATTTGGGCGGGACTTCCCTGGTTCCGGGATAACTGGGGACGAGATACCTTTATTTCACTTTGCGGAACTCTTATTATCAGCGGATGTTTTGATGAAGCTAAGGATGTTCTTCTTGGATTTGCAGGCTTTCAGGATATTAGAGTAAGTAGTCCTTCTTATGGTCGTATTCCTAACCGTTATCGTGATGAAAACGATGTGATTTATAATACTGCGGATGGAACTTTGTGGTTTATCCGTGCTCTTTGGGAATATGTTCAATATTCAGGTGATAAAACTATTTTAGAAAAACTTAGAGATACTGTAGAGCTTGCACTTGATTCTGATATAAATCGATGTGACGGAAATGGCTTTTTGATTCATGGAGATGCAGATACATGGATGGATGCAAGAATTGCTGGCGAGCAGACTCTTTCTCCAAGAGGTAGTCGTGCAAATGATATTCAGGCATTGTGGTTTACGGCTCTAAAAATCGGAAGTTACATAGAAAATTTGTTCAGCAACAAAGAAAAATCCGAACAGTACAATAAAATGGCTGATAGGGTAAAAAAGTCATTTGAAAAACTTTTCTGGAACGAAGATTGTAATGCTCTTGCAGATAGTCTTCCTGAAGGCGGTTACGGCGAATGGGCAAAAAATATGCAGGTTCGCCCTAATCAGCTGTTTGCCATTACTGTTCCAAGTATTCTTCTTTTAAAGGAAAAAGATTATTTTATTAGCAAGAAAATTGGTGATAAAGTAATTGCCAATGTAAATCGTGAGCTTGTTAATCCTTTTGGATTGTACAGTCTTAGCCCGGAAGATCCGTTGTTTCATCCAGAACATGAAAATCCTGAATGGTATCATAAAGATGCTGCTTATCATAATGGTACAATCTGGGAATGGAATTCTGGTGCGTACATTTCGGCTTGTGCTATTGCTTCTAATGGAGTGCTTCCAGATGCGCCTTCTGCGATTCTTCAGAATGAAGCAAAGATGATTCTTGAACGTGGTTGTGCAGGTTCTCTTAGTGAAAATATTCATGCACGCCCTGATGAAAATGGAAATCCAAAGCTGTCTGGTACTTTTAGTCAGGCATGGAGTGTTGCAGAATTTGTTCGCAATGTTGTTCAGGATTTTACAGGATTTAAGCCACGTCTTGTTGAAAAGAAAATTGAATTTAAACCTTGTCTTCCTTCTGGATGTTCTGAATTAAAAGCTTGTATGCCATTTGGAAAAGAATGGATTTTCAGTGTTGATATTAAGCGTTCGGGAAAAAATTACAAATCGAAGGTTGAATGGAAAGTTCCGCTTGAACAGACGCATGATTTTGCACTTTCAATCTGCGACGTATTGATAGAACCTAATACAGTTTATGAAATTTCCACACCAGCATTAAATGGAAACAGAAAAGCTAAAAAAGTTGAAAAATTCGGAGTTCCTGCAAAATGGAATTATGAACCATTTGAAGAACATAATCTGGATAATGATTTCTGCGGTTCGGAACATAAAGAAAATTATCTTTTTAATTTGATTTACAGTGGACGAATGCAGAGTAAGACTTCTGGGGGACCAAATACTGCTGCCTTGGAATGGTATTTTGATTCAGAAGATTTTAAGCAAAAATATTTTACAAATAGTGAATTAGGTGCAATTTACACAGAAAAGAAAACAACTTTCCGTTTGTGGTCGCCAACGGCTAAAAAAGTAACATTGTTACTTTATAAAAATGGAACAACTGGTGAGGCGTACAAAGAAATTCCGATGGGACTTCGTTGTGATGCAAATTCCAGGGGCGTTTGGGAAATTTCTGAAAAGGGCAATTTAGACGGCGTTTACTATCTTTTTAAGGTGCAGGTGTACGGTGTAGAGCAGCTTTCTGCAGATCCGTATGCAAAAGCTTGTGGAGCTAACGGAAAACGTTCCATGGTTGTTGATTTGAAGCGCACAAATCCTGCTGGTTGGGATAAAGTTTCCGCACCAGTTGTAAAATCGCCAAGCGATGTAATTGCTTATGAAGCGCACGTTGCGGATATTACTTCTAGTCCTGACTGGAATGGTCCTGCAAAATTAAAACGTACTTTCCTGGGTGCCGCTACAACAGGTACTTCATTGAACGGAAATCCTACTGGCTTTGATTACATAAAATCTCTGGGCGTAACTCATGTTCAGTTCCTGCCTGTTTTTGATTTTCGCTCTGTTGATGAAGAACATGTAAATGATGACGATGTTAAGAATCGCATAACATTTGGTTCTTTTAACTGGGGGTATGATCCGGAAAATTATGCTTGTCTGGAAGGTTCTTATTCAACAAATCCTTGTGATGGAGCGGTAAGAATTAAAGAATTCAAGCAGATGGTAAAGGCTTATAATGATGCAGGAATTGGTGTTATCATGGATGTTGTTTACAACCATGTTAATGATGGTTTACATCAGGCTTTGGGTACAAGCGTTCCAGGATATTTCTTCCGCGTAGAAGGATACTCTGGAGCAGGAGAAGATACAGCAAGCGAAAGAATCATGTTCCGCAAATATATGATTGATACGCTCTCTTTCTGGCTAAAAGAATACAAGCTTAGCGGTTTCCGTTTTGACTTAATGGGTTTGCATGATGTGGAAACAATGAACGCTATTCGCAATGCTCTGGTAAAAATCAAAAAGGATGTTTTGATTTATGGCGAAGGCTGGGATATGTATCGTTCGTTCAAAATGGTAAGTGCATGCCAGTCTAATTCAGATAAAATGCCAGACATTGGATTTTTTAATGATGCAATTCGCTGTGGAATAAAAGGTCCTATTTCAGATGATAAGCAGAAAGGTTTTATTCATGATGGCAGCAGAAAAGAATCTGTAAAATTCGGTATTGTTGGAGCAACAGAGCATGAGCAGGTTGATTATGCAAAGGTGGAAGGTACGGCTTGTCCTAAACCGTGGAGCAGAAAAACCTGGGTAAGCGTAAATTACACAGAAATTCATGATAACATGACTTGTTACGATAAGCTTTTCATGGTTGAGCAGAATAAACCGGAAGAATATCGCGATCAGCTGCAGAAAATGGCAATTGCACTTGTTCTTCTTAGTCAGGGTTATCCGATATTGCATGCGGGAATGGAATTTTGTCGTACAAAAGAAATTCCTCAGGAAATTCTTGCGAAAAATCCTGTTATTTATGATGTTGCAAGATCTGATGATGGCAAACGTGCGTTCTGCCGTAATACTTATAATGTTTGCGACAGAATAAATATGCTGGACTGGTCGCGTTCTGTTCAGAAGAAAGATGTTGTAGAATACGTAAAAAATCTGATTGCGATGCGAAAAGCTCATCCTGCATTCCGCCTGACTACAGGTTCTCAGTGCAATGATTTGCTTAAGTTTATAGACAATAAAAAAGCAAAATTGACGGAAAGTGTTCTTGCATGGGAGCTTGATGGTGCAAAATGTGGTGACAGTTGGAAAAAGATTTTGATTGTTGCAAATCCAGAAGAAAGCGAAGTTTCTGTCGCTTTGGACGGCGACGGCGACTGGCGACTTATTTCTGATGGTGTGAAGTTCTATAAAAAAGAAGAAGTTCAGATTATTGGAAATGGCTCTACAGTTTCTGTTAAGCCTAAAACTGTAACAATTTACGCTTTGAGCTAAAGGTAAATCTGGAAATTCAAACTGTAAAGTAAAATAAAAATTCCGCCGATAAAATTCTGAGGTCTTTTATGAAAAAAATATTGAGTTTACTTGGTCTTTTATTATTGTGCGGAATTTTTTGTGCCTGCTCTAGTTCAGATGATGAAGAAACAGAAAAAAAACTTGGATATTACGTTTCAAATGGAAAGGTTTATCTTGCTATTCCTTCAATTGAAAAAACTCTTTATATAAAAGTTTACAGAAAAGATTTAGATGGAAATATAAACAATGTAGGACAGATAAAACCAGCAACATGGAACACCTTAATGTCATATACTTTTGCAGATGAACTTACTGCAAATAAAAAATATAAGTATATGGCTGTGTATTACCTTTTAAATGGTTATGATATTACTGATTGGACTGATGAAATAACGGTTTATGGTTCTTCATTTGCCAATGAACCTGTTCCTGTAATTCAGGACGGTGTTTATTTTGAATATGATTCAAAAACATTAAGAATGCAGCTTAAAAACGGAAATATCTGTTTTCCTGATAAAGATAAAAATGATGCAGAAGATATTAGCAGAGGAGATTCAGATCCGGAGCCAGAAGATGATTCATTGTTTAAGGATTTTACATTAACTTTGTGTTTTGCATCAGGTGATGACACAACAGTCATAAAATTAAATGATGAACATAAGGTTTACGAACAGGATGAATTTCTTTCAATGGATTCTGTATTACCAAATGGATATATCGGTCGTCAGCTGTCTCAGATTGGTTTAATGTATCAAAGAATTGAAACATATCCTCCTGATTCAAAAGATTTTATTTTATATAAAACAGTCCATTGGTCTTTACCTGCAAAAATTAAAATCTCAGAAAACGGCAAAATTCTGGATCCGCTGGTAGTTTCAAAGCATACTACAGAAGAAAGTCAGTTTGATTATGATAAACCTATAAAATACTTAGAGTGAAAATCCTTCAATGGCAAGTTTTAGGGCTGAGTAAATGTCAGAAATATCGCTCTGATTAAGAACTGCAATTTTAAAGATTGCAGATTCGATTAGCCCATAAAGCAATTCGTAAGATGCTTTAATATTGATTTTCTTGAATTCTCCGGCACGAATTCCACGAATAATTGCACAGTTTAAAAGATGCTGCAGGCGAATTGTTCTGCGGCGTACAATTTCTCTTGTATCGACACCAGATTTCTGCAATTGAACAAGATATGGCAAAAGAATTGAAAACAGTTTGTGATTTGTCTTGCACTGGTCAAAAATGAATGTAACCATGTCATAGATGACCTGAGAAGTTGGGATTGATGTATCTGTTGCAATCTTTATCAGAGTGTCTTCCAGTGTGGAAAGAAGCTGTTTAATACTCCATTGAAAGATTTCCCGTTTATTTTTGAAATAAATGTAAAGGGTTGTTCTTGTTATACCGCAGCGGTCAGCAATTTTCTGGAACGTAACATCTTCAAATCCTTCATGCATAAATACATCAAGGGATTTTTCGAGAATTTCCTGCTTTCTTTTGTCATGTTCAACAACAGTTGCCATTAGTATTGTACCTTTTCTTTTGATGAATTATTGTTACGTCTTTCTGAGTAATTTGACTTTTTTGAATAATTCGTCCTTCCAGCCCTGCTTGCCTTGTCATTGTTATTATTTGAATCTCTGATCACAGTTTTGCTTCCGTTTGTGTACATATACAATGTTGTATCAAGATTTCCGGCTTTAATGTCTTTTAGCCTATTTGCATAGTGGCCAAAGTTTTCCTGGAATCCCTTGTGGGAAGTAATGATTCCGAATTCCCAGCCTTTAAAGCTGTTCCAAAGCTCATCCATTCCTTTGTAAAGTTCAGAGGCCTGTTCTTCGTCACCGATTCGTTCCCCATAAGGTGGATTGCACAAAATCAAGCCGTTTTCGTATGGTGCGCTAAGTTCAACAAAATCTGCCTGAATAAAATCTGGGCGGATAACTTTTGCATCGCTGCCGATTGACTGAAGTGCGCGTCCAGCCATAACGCAGGCATATTCTGCGTTTTTCTTTGCGCGTTCAACGGATTCGTTGGAAATATCTGAACCTGTAATGCGAACTTCTACATCTGTGCGAATTTTTTCTGCTTCTATGCGGCGAATTTCCTGGGCGCGAGCTTGATTGTAAAAAGGCAGATTTTCAAGAGCAAATCTACGGCCAAAACCAGGAGCAACGTTGTAAGCGTAGAGAGCGGCTTCGATGGCGATTGTGCCGGAACCACAGAACGGGTCGTGCAATGGAGTTTTTCTGCGCCACATCATTTCCTGCAAAAGAACTGCAGCAACGGTTTCGCGAAGTGGAGCAATACCACCGTCAACGCGGTACCCTCGCTTGTGGAGTGGGAGTCCGGAAAGATCAAGGAGAATAAGGGCTTCGTCCTGATCCATGTATACGCGAATTGTTGATTCGTTGCCTGTTTCTGGCATGGAAGACATGTGGAATCGTTCTGTAAGCTTTTGATAAACGGCTTTCTGAATAATTGACTGAATTGCATGTTCAGAATTTAATTTGCTGCGGTAGCATCTGACTTTGTCGATTGTAATTTTAGAATCTTTCTTGAAATAATCTTGCCATGGAATATTATAAACGTCGTCAAAAAGCTGATCAAAATCTTCTGCATGGTATTTTGCCATCTGAAGAAAAACTCTGTCTGCTGTTCTAAGACAAAGATTTGCCTTGAACATAGCGTCGTTATCACCTTCAAAGAAAACTCTTCCAGGTGCGTTTCCTGCTAATTTGTAACCAAGGTGTTTAATTTCGTTTCCAAGAATTTTTTCTGCGCCAACTGGGCACAACGCTACCAATGTATTCATGTTCAAAGAATAGCATTTTTACAATTTTTGCAAAAGTGTCAAAATGACATTTTTCAGGTGTTTTGTCAAAAAAAGGGGGCGTTGCGGGGGCTCCCCGCTGAGGCCACTGAAAAACCTCTGATCTTAAAATTTTTAGTGTTCTTTTTCGATAGTTTTTGAATAAAGTAACACTAAATATGGATAAAAAAGCAGTGATAGGGACTTTTTCAGTGGCTTCCTCCCCGCTAGAGGGGGTAGCGGAAAACGCGGTGGTTGAGCCTGTCGAAACCATGGCGTTTGGAGTGAGGGGCAGGAGCCCCCTCGGTCGATATTTTAGTGTGCGATGCCTTTGATTTCTGACAAAGTTTTGATTCCTTTGCGTTTCATGTAGGCTTCGATGCCGTCGATACATTCAAGCATTGTAAGAGGGTTTGCAAAGGTACTTGTTCCTACTTCAACAAGGTCGGCACCAGCCATAACGAATTCGATTACGTCTGACCATGTGGCAATGCCGCCGATAGCGATGATTGGAACCCGCTTATCTTCTGGCAGGCTCTGGATTGTTTCGTAAAGCTCGTAGATAAGGCGAACTGCGATAGGACGAACGGCTGGGCCTCCAAAGCCGGCTTTGATTTTGTCGAATACAGGGCGGCCTGTTTCAACGTCGATTGCAACACCCTGGAATGAATTACAAAGGCTGATTGCATCGGCACCGGCTTCTATGCAGGAAAGGGCAACTTTTGCAAGTTCTGGCGACTGAGGAGTAAGCTTTACCCACAATGGCTTTTTTGTTACTGCGCGAACGGCTGCAACAACTGAATTTGCTGAACTGCAGCTCATACCAAAGGCTGCACCGCCAGCACTTACGTTTGGACAAGAGATGTTCAGTTCGATTACAGGAACGTCTGTTTTTTCAAGAAGCTTTGCGCCTTCCACATAAGTTTCAAAGCTTGAGCCAGAAAGGTTTGCGATTGCAACTGGCTTAAGTGCCATCATTTCTGGAAGTTCTTTTTCGATGAAGTGTGGGATTCCAGGATTCTGAAGTCCTATTGAATTCATAAGTCCGCTTGGTGTTTCCCAAATGCGGATGCCGTCGTTTCCGGCTTTCTTTTCAAGGGTAAGTCCTTTTGAAGCGATGCCGCCAAGTCGGTTTACGTCAAAGATTGGTGCGTATTCTGTTCCAAAGCCGAAAGCGCCTGAAGAGCCGATAAGAGGATTCTGGAATTTTACTCCTGCAACTGTAACGCTAAGGTCTGGGGCGGCTTCTGGTTCGCGGCGTGGAATGCGGCCTGGTTCTGGTTTTGGGAAGGAAAGAATTTTTGAGTCAAAAACCGGGCCGTCTTTACAGCAGCGCAGGTTTCCTTCTGCTGTTGGAATTACACAGCCAAGACAAACGCCTACGCCACAAGCCATACGGGCTTCCATGCTGAGCCAGCACTGAACGCCGGCTTCTTCGCTGACAGTCTTTATGTAATTGAGCATTGGAGCAGGTCCACAGGCGTAAACGGCAGAATATCCGGCGGCTTTGATTTTTGCGGCGTCGATTGCAGCTGTAACCATGCCCTTTACACCAGCGCTTCCGTCATCTGTTGTGACTGTAAGATTTTCTGGTTTGATGTTTTCAAGACCGTATGAACCGCTTTTGAACGATGCGATAAAGTCATAAGTTTTTTCTGGTAGAGATTCTGCAAAGCCGGCTACTGGTGCAACGCCAATTCCGCCGCCAACGATAAGAACTTTTGTGGAGGTTGAGCCGTTTGAAACAGCTGGGCGTGGGAAAACATTTCCCAAAGGACCAAGAATCTGCACTTTGTCGTCTGCTTCCAGGTCGCACAGTTCTTTTGTTCCTTTTCCTTTAAGAAGGATAAGGAATGTTGTTTCAACACCATGAGGAGTTTCTTCTGCATGAAAAACGCTGATAGGTCTGGCAAGAAGCTGCTGGCTTTTTACTGAACGAAGCATGAAAAACTGTCCCGGTACAGGCATACGGGCATTTTCGCCAGTAGTTTCAATTTTAATTTTATATACAGAACCGTTTGGTTTTGCGCCGTCTACAGATGCGCATAAAGTTACGTTTCCTGTTGTAAATACCGGGTATGGGATTCCGTTGCAGTCAGTAATTGGTGTCATAGTGAATGTTCTCCTGAAAGGCAAAATGCTTTTATGTTTTTTTTCGTACATTATGATAACTTAATATTAAAAAAAGTTTAACTATGGAGATATATTATGAAAAAAGTTTTGTGGGCAGCCGTAGTTTTTATGCTTGCGGGAATTGGGTTTGCGAAGGTAAACGCAGAAGAAAGTGAGTATTTGATAAAAACCGAACCATGTGAATATCAGGAAACGCTTGCTGAAATAGGTAATCCCGGATTTTACAAAGGAGAAATATCATTTGAAGAACTGGAGAAAGATTTAAATAATCTAAAATACATCCTTGAAACTTGTTATGCAGGTTATGAAGCAGCTGTTGAAAAAGGGCTTGATACAGCTGTTATGGTAACAAATGTTCTTAAGCAGTTTGAAGGAAAGACCCCGGTTTATACTCGTGATGTTGGAAAAGCCATTTACAATGAATTAAAAGGCAAGATAGTCGATACTCATTTTAATATTGCACTTGGAAATTTTGTTAATCAGTGTTTATTTTTTGCAAATCATGAACAGGTTTATTTTTCCGATTTATATGTTGATGATAGTGAAAAAGAAAAATTTCTGATTGAAAATCCTGAAGTGAAACTTTTTCCTTATTACAGGGAAAATAAATTAACAAATCGAGCAGGGATTTTTTCTGAAACTGATGTAGAAAAAATTGAAGTAAAAGTAAATGGAAAAAAACAGACATTACTTCTTTCTAAATATAAAGTTGATACTCCATCAGAAATGCCTCTCATAAAGGAAAAGCAAACTGCTCAGACTGCGTATGTACGCTTTGAAAGCTTTATGCCAAGGGATTTTAAGGCCTCTAATATAAACATTGAAAAGTTTAAGGATGTAGCAAATAAGAATAAGGATAAGACAAACATCATCATTGATTTGAGAAGTAATGGTGGCGGAATGACAAAGATTGTGCTTGAATCATTAAGGAATTTTGTTTTTGACAAAAACTTAATTAGTAAGAAAAATGAAGATGCCTTTTTTAAGGCATTGCAAAATAAAAATCTTGAAATAACTAGTGGTAGTTATGAGATTGTTTCTCCTGGTGTAATAAATCAGCAAGTTGTTATGTTGGATATGATAAAAAATAATACCAGCAAAAAAGATAAAGATTATAAAGAAATATGCATCGAATACAAAAAAAAGCTTAAGTGTTTAGAAATGCTAAAAAACAATCCAAAAAAAGAATATTATGACAGTTATGGATTTTCGTGGGGCAAGGATTATAAAAAAGTAAAGGCTGTTCCTTTTCCGAATGAGCCTGCTTATAAAGGGCGTTTATTCATTCTTACTGATCGAAATTCTGCCAGTGCTTCTGAGCTGTATTGTTTTATTGCAAAAAAATATCTAGGTAAAAATGCAATAATCATTGGTGAAAATACTTTGGGATGCATAGAATATGGCAATGTCTATTACTATACGCTCCCAAATTCCAGATTGTCGTTCCATGTTTCAGCGGCAACATACGGCCCTGCATTAAATACATTTTCTAACTGGCACGGCGAAGGCAAAGGTATATATCCAGACATCTGGGCTACAGATGAAGATATGCTGGAAACTATTATAGCTGTAACTGGCGATGAAGGGTTACGAGAAATATTGAAAGGTATGCAATAACTGATTTTTGCTGTTAAAATCTCAAAGTCTGAATCCGAATCTAATCGAAGGAATTGCTTGAATTCCTTCGTGTAACTTTATTGTTCCAAAATGATTGTTTCGGATATCGGAATTAAAAGCTTTGTCATTAAAATCACTTATATTAAAGTCAAAAACGCTAGAAACAAAAAAAGTAAGTCTATGCATTGGTTTAAAGGAGAATGAAATTCTTGCAGACGGAACAAAATTAAAGCGGCTTTCATCTTCAGATACGGTACCTGTTGCCGCAAGGAATTTTCCATAAGCAGAAAAATCTATTAAAGTGCGGGCCAGGAATGTTTCTTCATGACCTAAGCCAATGTCGATTGCAATTGAGTCTGCAATATCTGTAACTGACTGACTTGCAAGAATTTCACCATGAATCATTTGAGTGCCTATTCTAAGTCCACCTTCAAATCTAAGGTCTGTATCAAGCGCAAAGACAGGCTGAACTCTGAAAACATCTTGCTGTTTTAATTTTGCAAGTTTTACAAGTTTTTTAGTTTCTTTTGAATGATTTTTTCTGGCTGAAATAATTTTTTCTTTTGAAGTATTTTCACCAATCTTAAATGTATAGGCAATTCCTTTATGAGGCCAAAGATTTTTTTTAGGGCAGATTTTTGTGCGGTAGCCAGATGAATTAAAATGTTCAATTCTTACTGGAATATATGTTGGAATCAAGCTGTCTTTATAGACAACAACTGTGTATTCCCGGCTGGATGGAACGCCAACAATTATGCCCGCAGGCGAAGGAACTGCTATCAATGGAATTTTAATGCTTTTAAGCTGTGGCATTCCATCAATAATTTTTGCAACAATATTTTTATTTTCATCGAAGACTGCACCTTCAAATGAGCCTTTGATGTACAGCAGGCTGCAGGAAACATCTGAAAAAATTTCATCTTCGTTAAGTGCCAGCATCCAGCTTAAATAACTGGTGCTTATATGCATATCCAGAAAAGCATAAGAAGAATATTCAATAAGTCCGTTTGTAACTCTGTTAAGATAGGCATTTAATTTATCAAAGATTGTTACCTGTTCGGCTTTTTCAGTGTCAACAGTCAGTTCTTCTTCTGTTTTTTCAGGATAAAGTTCGTTAACTATTTTTTCGGCCGTGTATCTAAGTCCTAATTTTTTCCCGTAATAATTTTTTATTTTCGGATAAAGGGTTGTAAGAATTTTTGTGATAAGTGCAGGAACGTAAAAGCCTGTATTGAACGGATAATAATTCCGTCTCATGAATTGATTGAAATAAAAATTAATTCGCGGAATATAATTTTCAGAAAAAGTTTTTTCAGGAGTGTTCCACATGTTGCAAAATGTTAGTGTTGTTCCATATTTACTGAATTTCCAGTTGTTATTGCACATAGGAACAGTTGGAACCACATCTTCTGGATTAACAATGTTCCAGATAAAATTATACTTTTCGGAAGAAACTTTTTCATTTTGAGTGACGTTTGGAGTCGCAAAGGTGTAAACAAAAAGCTGGTTTTTATTAAAAAATCCTTCATCAACTAAATTTGCTCCTAAAAGGTTTGCTACAGCGGCGCCTCTGCTATGGCCTGTTATTAAAAAATAAGAATCATTAGGATTTACCCGATTTTTCATTAGAAAATAGATTAGCGCTTTGTGGATTTGACTCTCTGTGAAAAAAAAGCCTTCATGAATTTCTGAATAAAATCTGTTGGTGTCTGCTACATTGGAATTGGAAATCCATTCGTTTGCAACATACGGAGTACCACGAATTGTAACAAATACGATGTTTTTTTTGCCATTTTTTGTGTCTATTTCTTTTGTAGCAAAACTAAAAGCTGCCTGGTTGTTTCCATACCCTGGAGCAGAATAATCAATATCATAATGACATTCGATGTAATTTTCCAAAAATCCAAGTTTTTTATAAACATTTTTTAATTGATTTAATTCTGGATCTTTTTTTGGATTTACGTATGAAACTTCTGACAGAATACAAGCCATGCGGGCAATGCTATGGTTGTATTCTGTTGGAGATTGTTTTGCAAAAATTGTTTCATCCCATTCAACTGTAATATCTACAGGTTCATCATAACCTGTTTCTTCTGCATTTACAGGAAGTGTAATCTGCGCTGCAAATGAAAAAAAAGAAGAGAAGAACAGAAATGAAATCAAAAAAAGATTTCGCCTCATTTTTTTACAAAGCTGCTTTAGCTTTCAATAAATCGTCTTTGCTGAATAAAGCATTTTTTGCAGCAGCATCTGCAATGTGAGCTAAAGACAAAGTTCCAGCTTCTCTAAGTTCTGAAAGGTTTTCGTCTTTTTTCCATGCACAAAGAATTCCTCGGCTGGAATTAACTGTACCGCCGGCTTTATCAAGAAGTGTGGCTGCGATTCTTGCTGCACCGCCCTGAGCGCCGTAACCAGGAATAAGGAAGAATGTGCCTGCGTACATATCGCGCAAACGTCTTGCATCTGCTTCCTGTGTAGCGCCGACTACTGCTCCAATAACACCACAAGTCTGGTCAGCATAGAAAGATTTGTATTCTTCTCCAACTCTTGCAATTTCGTTTCCTACACGCTCTAAGAGAAGTCCGCCGTTTTTAAGCTCCTGATGTTCAATATCTGCCATGCCAGGATTTGATGTACAGAGAAGAACAAATGCGCCTTTTCCGCCTTTTTCTGGAGCACAATATTCTGTGAATGGTTTAAGAGTATCGAATCCCATGTATGGATTGATTGTTATAATGTCTGTTTCAAAATCGCCAGTAAAATGAGCTTTTGCGTAAGCGCCAGCAGTGGCAGCAATATCACCGCGTTTTATGTCGCTTATTGCAATAAGGCCGGCTTCTTTTACGGCTTTAAGAGTTTCTGCATAAACTTTCATGCCTTTAAGTCCCATTGCTTCGTAATATGCAATCTGAACCTTGCAGCAGCATGCACTTTTATCAGCGGCAATTCTGCGGATAATTTCTTTATTGTAGGCAAGAACAGCTTCTTCTGCTGAACCTACTGCTTTTATAACTGAATCTGGAAGATAAGATGGATCTGTATCCAGTCCCACACACAATGGACCACGTTCAGCGGCCAATTCCTGTAATTCCTGCATTTTATGTTTAGTAATCATAATTCAAATATAATAAGAAAATTGTAGTTTTTCTATCACTATCAGAACTAAAATATAAATTTGATATTTTAAAAAGTTGACCTATAATAAAGGAGGAGATTTTGTAGCAATAATGAAAAAAAAGATATATCTTTCCACTCTTATATTAACGTTCATTTATATTATTCTTTCTCTTTCAATTACTGTCATAAATATTTCAGCAAATAAAGGTTTATTGTCAGGTGGAATGCCAGGGGCAAAGACAATGGCACTAATGTTATCAGGAATTATTAGTTCTTTTATGTTGATAGTAGCAATTATGATAACGGTCTGTTCTAATGCAAATGACTGGAAAGCTTCTATCGGCTGTCAGGTTTTTCATCTGGTGCAGATGTTAGTGGGATTTGTTTCTACAAAAAGTATTCGTTCGTTGCCAGGAGTGCTTGTAATAATAAGCGGAATGTGTATTACAATTTTGATACGCAATTATATTATGCGGCTTCGGGAAGATGAAGTTAATCTTGGAAAAAAAGCATACACAGATTTGCTTACAGGGCTTCCAAATAAAAGAGCTTTACAGGAAAAATTAAATTATCTTGAAGCAGGAAATAGAGAATTTTATCTTATACTGCTTGATATAAATAATTTTAAAGAAATTAATGATGTTTTTGGCCATGAAAAAGGTGATGAGATTTTAGTTTTTATCGCTGATAAGTGGACAGCATTAAAAACTTCTGAAAATTACCAGTTGTACAGAATTGGTGGTGACCGTTTTGCCATTATCGCAGAGACAACAAACGAGATTGAAGCGGAAAATCTTTGTGGCGAAGCGATTGTAACACTGATAACAGAAAAGAATAGTCTCGATGCAGTTATTTCAACATCTGCTGGTTGTGTTCTTTATCCTAAGAATACAGAAAACATATCAGAACTTTTGGCTTATGCCGATACTGCTATGTATAAGGCAAAGATTGCAGGTAAGAATCAATATAGAAAGTTTGATTCTTCAATGTTAACAGAAATAGAAAGTCAGAATAATCTTTCTCAGGAAATAAAAACTGCTCTTTCTAAAAACAAATTTCATCTTGTATATCAGCCGGTATATTATCTTGGAAGTCATAATCTTAAAGGCTTTGAAGTTCTTCTTAGAATGGAAGATGCGGAAGGTATAAATATATCTCCGGAAAAATTCATTAAGGTTGCGGAAAAATCTTCGCTTATTTATGAAATTGATATGTGGGTTATTGAACATGCCATTCAAGAAACACTGCCATTATTCAAAGAAGATGCTGATTTTTCACTTACAATTAATATAAGCGGAAAACATATAACGACTCCTGGCTTTGGAGACAAGATAATAAATCTTTTGAACCGTTATCCATCATTTCCAAAAGAAAAGCTTGTTTTTGATGTTACAGAGTCATCTTATGTGCAGGATATAGAAACTGCAAAAAAAGCATTGGATAAATTGAAATTTATTGGTTGTAAGATTGCTCTTGATGATTTTGGAACAGGCTATTCTTCTTTGAAATATCTTGCAAAATTTCCTATTGATTATCTTAAAATTGATAAAGTTTTCATTGATAAAATGAATGAAGATGATTTCTTTGTTCGGATGATAATTACGTTAGGTCATCTTTTTGGTTTTGGAATTATAGCAGAAGGTGTTGAACGCCAGGATCAGATTTCTGCACTAAATCATTTTAGTTGTGAATTTGTTCAGGGCTTTATATGGGGCTATCCGATTCCTGTGTCTGGCATAAAGGAACTTCTTTCTAGTCAGGAAATAGAAAGAATTGATACGTTCTTTTAAGAGTTTTAATAATCAGTTCTGTTGCAGATTGCTCTGCGAACTTGTTCGGCATATTGTAGCATATTAAAAAAGAACGCTGTTATTTGAGCGTTGAATATTCTTAAAGTTGTTTTTCTTTTTCCATTCTTTCCTATTGGGGTGCGGGCAGCTGCTGCCAGTGAAACTTTATTCCAGCAATTAAAAATTTCTGGAATAAAAGTAATTGTTATGGAAAGAATAAGCGCAAGACGAATTTTTTTTACAAAAGGAATAATTATTGCTGTTTTGTCTTCCAGGCAGGTAAGAGCGTCTAATATTTCAAGTCTGGATGTGGTTTCAAAAATTACAAGAGAAAAAAGTGATGTGGTAAAAAAGCGAAAAATATAAAGTCCGTCATTTATTAATGGAGAGTAGTTTAAAATAACAATGTTATTTTTATCAGATATGTCAATTTGTAGAGAAAAAAGCGAAAGTAACGCCATAAAAAATCCAAGCCACAAAATAAAAGACAGACGTTTTAAACTTGAAAATGGCGTTTCTGCAAGAAAGAAAAAAAATACGCTTAAAATAAAATAAAAGCCGGCTCGAATCCATGGAAAAAACGGAATAAACGCTTGATTTGTTATGTTATAATAGCAGTTGCTGAATGTTCTGAATGTTACTACACAGAGCAAAATCAGTTTGAGCCATGCAGGGAGTCTGTGGATAAGAGAGTTTGTATGGCGATAAGAAAAAAGTGCCGGCTGCTGTTTCATTATTATTCGCCCCAAAATAAATCTTCTGCAGATTTGTAAGTTGTAAGTGGATTACGAATACCAAATTCTTCAAGATTAAGTGTAAGTCCATCACGTGGAGTTCCATCATACTGAATACAGCTTTTGTCTAGTATAATAAAGCGGTCAGCAAGTCCAAGAATTTTTTCAAGCTCATGCGTAAGAACAATAACAGTTTTGCCTTGCTGCTTGAGATTTTTAAGAATGCTGCTTACCTGAAGAACACCAGGATAATCAAGGTTGGCGAAAGGTTCGTCAAAAATAATGATATTTCGTTCCATAGCCAGAATGCCTGCTACTGCAAGACGGCGTTTTTCCCCGCCACTCATCTGTCTGGCTGGAAAACAGCGTTTTTCGTACAGACCGCATTCCTTTAAGGTTTGTTCTGTTTTATTACGTAACACTGTTAAGTTAACGTTGTTATTTTTTAATCCAAAGGCAACATCTTCTTCTGGGGTTTCGCCAAGAATCTGGGCGTCTGCATCTTGAAATACAAGGCCAACTGAATTTCGGGGAACTTCGATTGTTCCGGAATCAGGTTCATCCAGCTGTGCAATCAAAGACATAAGAACGCTTTTACCAGAACCGTTACGCCCGCAGATTACTGTAAATTCGCCTTCATTAATTGAAAACGTAACATTGTTAAGTGCAGTTGTACCATTAGGAAATCTTCGCGTAACATTGTTAATTTTTAATATTGCAGATGACATAATGAGAAACCTTGAATTCAGCCTATATTGCACTTCTTATTTTTTTTGCAAGTGGAATCATTATTATAAGCTTAATAGTATTTCCAGGAATGAAAGGAATCAATACTGCTGCCAGAACTTTAGACATTGCAAGGTCAGGTTTTACTCTGTGAAATCCAATAATTCCCAAAGTGAATGCAACAACTGTAGCTGTTATTGCACCAGCGGCAATAAAAATCCAGTTAACAATGTTACGTTTAGAAGAAACAGGCTGCAATTCTGTTGAGCCATCTTCTTTTTCAATAATGACAGGTTTGTCTTTTACAAGAAAATGAACTATCAACCCGCCTGCAAAGGCAGCTGCCATGTATCCGATTAAAAATCCTCCAGTTGGGCCCTGCAAAATTACGTTTATTCCGCCTTTACCGCTGAATACAGGAAGTCCAATACTGCCTAAAATTAAAAATAAGAAAACGGAAATTGTACCGTACAATGGACCAAGTATAAGGCCGCTGAGCATAGACATCATGTCCTGGATTACTATAGGAATTCCACCTGGAAGTGGAATCTGAATGTAGCAGCCTGCACTGATTAAAGCTGCAAATAATGCTGTAAGAATTGCTTTTTTACTGAGTGAATTGTTTTTCATAATTGTTACCCTTAATATTTTTAAGTAGGGTAACAATTATGAAATGTTTATGCAAGTGGTTATTTTTTCAACAATGCTGCAAATGGGTTGTATGTGTCGCCGTCGTCATCGTTGTGTGTGCTGAAATAATCGCTGGCATTTTCATCCTGTTCGGTACTTGTGCTAGGAACAAGAGAAATGCGGCGGTTTGCGGCATCAATTTCTTTGATTACAACAGACATTTCCTGACCAACGCTGAACTTCTTTTTAAGGTTAGTGTTGCGGTCAACATTTTCCAGTGCGGAAATATGAACAAGGCCGTCGATTCCGCTTTCAAGATTAATGAAAACGCCAAAGTCTGCAACGCGGCTGATTTTTCCGTCAATTTTCTGACCTTTTGAAAAGCGTTCTGTAATTGTTTCCCAAGGACTTTTGATAAGAGCCTTTGTACTGATTGAAACTCGTTCTTTTGACCAGTCTGTGCTGAGAACTTTTGCAGTTACTTCCTGACCAACTTCAAGAACTTTAGATATGTCTGTAACGCGGTCCAATGAAATTTCAGAAACAGGAAGGAGTGCCTGGAATCCTTCAACGTCAACGAATGCACCAAAAGATTGAAGAGATTTTACTGTTCCTGTAACGATTGAGCCAACTGCAATTTTCTGGCTTAAACCGCTAAGCTGATTCTGATGTTCAGCTTCTAGAACAGCTCTGTTTGAAACAAGCAGATTTTTTCCATTTTCTTTGTATTCCTGAATGATGAATGTAAGTGTGCGTCCAACGTAATAGTTTGCGTCTTCTTTCTGGCGGAAACCCATCTGTGAATAAGGGCAGAAGGCTCGTACTGCGCCAACTGCAACTTCAAATCCGCCTTTGATTTCTTTTTCTACGTGACCTTCTACTGGAATGCGGTTTTTAAATGCATTTTCCAGCATTGAGTTGTCTGCTTCCTGACCTGCAATTTTTGTTGTAAAGCGCATTTCTCCGTTTTTTTCACCAAGGAAGAAAACTTTGATTTTTTCGCCTTCTTTTACAGTAACGTTTCCGTTGTCATCAGTAAGTTCTGCAGAGTTAAGAACGCCTTCGCTTTTTGCGCTCATATCCAGGAATATTGTATCGCCATTAATTGCAACAACAGTAAGCTCCAGTTCCTGACCTGGTGTAAGTCTATCCATAATTAAAACTCCAAAAAAGATTTTATAAGTTATCAAATAAAACAGGAAATTCACCTGATATCGTTTTTTTAGTTCGAATTTCGAGTTTTTTGAAAATTAAACATAAAATTGATTTTACAAAAAAATTGTATAATTATGAAAATACGGGAAGGAAGAAAGAGGCTGTCAAAAACATTCGCAAGTCGGAAACGATAGTTTCCTTGCCGACTTGCGCATGTAGCGACGCTAGCTAGCGGTTTTGACAGTCGCTTTCTGACTGGCAGTATTTTCATAATGCAAATGGGATTATAAAAATCAATTTTATGCATTACCAGTTAAAATTCGAAATTCGAACTAAATAATTATATCACATTTTTTTAATTAGTAAAAAAAATTAATTTTTTTTCATTTTTTTATGTTTTTGCTATTGACGTTTTTTTTAAGATTTTATATATTATAAACACGCTGATGCAGCGAGATGGGCTATTAGCTCAGTAGGTAGAGCACCGCCCTTTTAAGGCGGCTGTCTCAGGTTCGAATCCTGAATAGCTCAAAAAGCTTCTGATTGATTTATAATCGATTAATCAGAAGCTTTTTTTTTATCCAAATAAATTGTACTTCAGCTTATACAAATACGAAAATCCAAGCAGGAAAAAGAATTGAATAAAATCAATAAAAAAAATATTTCAAAAGAATCAGTTATGTATCTTCATAACAAATTTGGGCTTGAATTATTAGAAGCTTCAATTTTTGCACGAAGAGGAATAACAACCGGCAATGATTTAATGTATTACCTTGAAGATGACGTACGATTTACTCATCAGCCATTTTTGTTTAACGGCATGGAAGATGCTGTGAGCAGAATCTCAGATGCCATTGACGAACATGAAAAAGTTCTTATTTTTGGTGATAAAGATGTTGATGGTGTCACCAGCACTGCAATTTTGTATACATACCTAAAACAGCAAGGTCTTGAAGTTCAATGGCGCCTGCCAGTTGGTGAAGATGCATACGGTCTTTCTATTGAAGCCATTGATGATTTCATAAATTCTACAGAAGGTTTTGGTTCACTTATAATTACTGTTGACTGCGGAATAAGCAACATAAAAGAAATTGCCTACGCCAGAAATAAAGGAATTGACGTAATTGTTACAGACCATCACAATCCGCCAGATGAATTACCTGATGCCACTATAATTCTTGATCCAAAGATGGAAGACTCAGGCTACCCTTTTAAGGATATTTCTGGTGCAGCCGTTGCTTACAAGCTTGTATCAGCATTAAGATTCAGCAAGTACAGTATTTATAATCAGGATATCTGCTTATTAAATGCTTATAAAAAACCTGATGGAACATTTCACATTGATTGCTTAAAAACTCGAAACCTTATCCAGAAAAAACTTTATTCAAAAGATTTCTATCCGGGAGAAACCTCCATTTATAATACAAAATTACCTGATTTTTTAAGCGGACAGCAGATTTTTGTATGGAACGAAAAAGAAGTGAAAAAAAATCTTGCAGAGGTTTTTGGAAATAACATTGATTTTCAAGTTTTTGACCTTGAACCAGAGGTTTCAAAAATTATTCCTGTAGTAAAAGGAAAATCTCTTTCTTATGTAAAAGATATCTCAAAATTCGCAAAGTATTCAGAATTTCCTTTTGATGAAATACAGGGTTTCTTCAGCATTTTCATAACTTTTATTGAAAAAAAACAGAAAGCCCATTTCCCTCAAATGGAAGAAGATTCATTAAAAGACCTTCAGCTTGTTGGTATTGCCGCTCTTGCTGATATAATGCCAATGAGTAATGAAAACCGAATATTCGTAAAAAATGCCCTTTCTTCCATAAATAAAGGAAAAACAAGAAAAGGAATTGCGGAACTGCTTGCCCGAATGGATTTAGCAGGAAAACAAATTACCTCTACAGATCTCTCCTGGAAAATGATTCCGGCATTAAATGCTTCTGGCCGCATGGGACAATCCAATATTTCTCTTCAATTGCTAATAGAAGAAAATCCTGTTGAACGTAATAAACTTGCAGAAAAAATCATAGAATTAAATGATCAGCGAAAAATTTACGTAACAGACGGTGAAATGTTTACAGCAAAACAAGCCGCAGAAAATTACGAAAAATTCAATCGCAAATTATGCATTGTTGTAGATGAACGGATAAACCGGGGTGTAACAGGTATTCTGGCTGCAAAAATTCTTCAGAAATATAATGTTCCATCCATTGCAATCACCTTCACAGAGGATGGTTCTACAGCTATAGGCTCTATGCGAAGCTGTAGAAACTGCATCGCAACCGATTTTCTTGATTCTTACGGTGATTTTTTTCTTAATCATGGTGGACATAATGCCGCAGCCGGATTCAGTTTTGAACGTAGTAAACTTGATGCTTTTCTTAAAACTGCATTCATCCTGTCTGATAAGATGGAACTTACAGAAGAAGTTACTTCAACTGAAATTGACGCAGAATTACCAGCTGAATACATTACTCCAGAACTACTGAAAACAGTAGACAAATTTGAGCCTTTTGGCGAAAAGAACCCTGAACTGATTTTTATGTCAAAAAATCTGAAAATTCAGGATGCTGTCATTGTTGGAAAAACTGAAAGGCAGCATTTAAAACTTGTTTTTGACTGTGGAAAATACAAATTTCCTGCAATGTTCTGGGGAGAAGCTGAACGATTAAACAGAGAATTCAGAACAGGTGACCGCCTGAACCTGATTTACAACATTGGAAAAAATAATTTTAATGGAAACACAACACCTCAAATGATTCTTATTGATGTTGAAAATTCGATGAAATAGTGAAGTTCATAAAAGGATAATTGTATGAAAAACTTCTTTTTTATTATTTTATTTTTAATTTCTGTCACTTTTGACATTTCTGCAAAAAGCATTATGTTTCAATCGGAAAACTATTACGGCACTGTTGCTTACAACGATTCTGTTACAGCCGGTGATGCAATTTTTGCAAGGATGAATATAAAATTATTAAAAAATAACAAAAAAAAATCAGTTTCTGAACCAGAAGCTGTTCTGCAACTTTTAAAAAATGATAAAAAAGTAGAAACGGCAAGATTTTATTTTATAAATCAAAAATCAAAGCGTTATTCAAATCCTGAAATGCTGTGTGGTATACCTGTTTCTTTATATCTGAAAGGTGAATCCGGATATAGCTTAAAAATTATTTTAACAACTGGAATTAATGGGGAAACAGAAAAGGAAATAATACTGCCAGTTACAATTTTACCTTTTGACATAAATGATAAGATAATTCAAGATACAAATAATCTGGAAATAGTTCAAAATATGAATTCACAGAGACTTGCACAAACCGAAAGATTAAATTCAATTCTTGAAACAATTTCCACGGCAAATATTTTTTCGCTTAAACCTTTTATTTTACCTTTGAACGAAAAAGAGAGTTCTGTTAATTTTGGAAGTAAAACAATATATAATGATGAACTAAAATCCAGTTATATCCATTATGGAAATGATTACAACGTTTCTGATGGAGCAGACATTTTTTCTTGCGCAGACGGAAAAGTTGTTCTGGCAGAATTCAGAACCAAAACAGGCTGGTCAGTTGTTATTGAACATTTGCCAGGTTTATACAGCCTTTATTATCATTTAAGTGTATTAAACGTAAAAGAAGGAATCTCTATAAAACAAGGTGAAAAACTTGGTCTTTCTGGTGCAACAGGATTGGCTACAGCCCCTCATTTTCATTGGGAAATAAGACTTAACAATGCAGCAGTAAGACCAGACTTCTTTTTGCAGGACTTTGCTTTTACAGAAACTGAATAATCATACATTTACAAAAAATATGCAGCCTACTCTTTTCTAAGTATCAATTTTCCATTTTCAATAAAAATTCCGTAATAAACAGCGGTTTTACATAATGACAAATTTACGGTGTATTTTTTTGAATATAAAAACGAAAGCGGATTTAATGCAAAAACAGCTGCGTCATACATTTTTGATTGCTCTGTTTCTGAAATTCCAAACAGACATTTCCGATTTTCCATATAATAGGGAATAAGATTTGTACCTGATTTCCTTATAAAAAAATGCTTTCTAGAAATAACAGAGTCAGTTCCATAAATTTTTTCAGGAAAATAATTTATAATTCCTTTTCTTTCAGATGTAGAAAAATCAACAGCTAAAAAAGAATCTGGCCAGGAACGTTCTATAACAGCTATATCATTCCCGTTTTGATCAAGAAGTGAAAATTTTGCGCTTACAGTTTCTCCATCAGGAGTATCACTGGAACCAAACAGTATAATTCGCAAAAGCTGACAGTTTTGCGAAGAAATTTTTCCACTGGCAATATATCCTTTTACAAGAACAACTGAATTACAAAATAAAATCAGAATAAGAAATAAAATAATGAGCAAAAAAACAAATTTCTTTATTGATTTTATTGCTTCTATAAACATCTCTACTCCAGCATTTTTATAAATTGCTCTTCATTAATTACAGGAATTCCAAATTTCACAGCTTTTTGATTTTTAGAGGAACCGCTTGAAACATCGTTCGTTACAAGATAAGACAAATCTTTAGTAACAGAAGATTTGCAAGTTCCACCATTAGCCTTTACAAGAGCTTCTGCATCATTGCGTTTCATACTATGCAATTCCCCTGTAAAGCAGAAGGACTTTCCAACAAGTTTTCCTGCTGAATCTTGAACAATTTCTACAAAGTTTTCTGCCAGAAATCTCATTTCAAGAGCATTTTCATTGAGTCCATCAACAGCAGTTTTAGCAAGAATCTCTGCAAAACCATAAACGGCAGAAGCCTGCTCAACTGTCATATTTAAAAGTGCATTTAAAGTATTAAAACCGGCAGCAACAAGCTTTTCCACTGAAGTTTCACCAATTCCTTCAATATCAAAACCTGCAACAAATACAGCCAGAGACATTTTTCGGTGATTTTGAATTGATGCCGCAACCTTTTCAGCGCCCAAAGATTTCTTTTCCGCAGCCAGACTTTCTTCGTTTAAGAAAAAAGGAGTTAAATCTTCTGCTGAAAGTTTGTATAAATCAGAAATCGACTGAACTTTACCTTTTTCAAAAAGTTGAGTAACAAGAGTTTCTCCTAAATCCCTGATATCTGTAACCTGAACCCATTTTAATAGCTGATGTAAAATCCGTTTTGAACATTTTTTATTTGGACAATATAGTCTGGAGCCATTATCTATAAGTTTACTTCCACAACATTCACACTTATCAGGAAATACAACTGGTGATTCACATAAAGCATCTTCATGAATGACACTTTCAATTTTTGGAATAATCTCACCACGCTTTACGACTACAACTTTACATCCAATTTTTACACCAAGAGCTTTCATAGTATCGGGGTTAGCAAGGCTCGCCCGCTGCACTTTTGTTCCATTTAATTCAACTTCATCAAAAACTGCAACTGGAGTATAAGTTCCACCGTTAACACTCCAATCAACACTTCGCAAGATTGTTACAGCTTCTTCAAGACTGAATTTAAAAGCAATCTGTCTGTCCGGTCTTGCTCGACTTGCATCCTGAAAATTAATTTGCCTTTCCTTTATAACAAGCCCGTCAATGTCATATTCAAGTTGATTTCGTATGTCCATTACGTGAGAACGATATTCTATAACCTCTTGTGGAGATTTACAGATTTTTAAAGGAACTGTATTAAAACCACATGATTTTAACCAGTTGACTTTACTTTCTTCATCATTAAAAGGTTGATTTCCAGATGGTGAAAATGCATCGTAAACAATAAGCTTAAGATATTCACACCCTTCTCCATCCTTTCTTTTCATAAGGCCATTAGCCGCATTTCTACAGTTCGCCTTGTCAGAAAACTTCTCTTTATGAACATCATGGGTCATTATTACTTCACCACGAATACCGCCAGAATAATCAATTAAATTGCCGGCTAAATCAAAAAGTGCTGCAGCAACACCATTCATTTTTTTTGCGTTTACCGTGATATCATCGCCAATAGTTCCATCACCACGAGTTACAGCATGAACAAGTTTTCCATGCTCATATTGAAGTTCCAGAGAAGCACCATCAAGCTTGAATTCAACAAAATATTCGTCATAAACATGTTTTGAAGCCCATCCTAGAAACTGTTCTGGATTTGCAGCTTTTTCCTGACTGCCCATAGGCATAACATGTCGTAACTTTGCGAAATTACCAGAATCAGTACCTATTTTCTTTAATATTTCGTTTTCTGGATCAAGATTTTTAAGTTCATCCCAAAGAGCATCAAATTCGGCATCGCTGATTTCACCTTCACCGTTGTAATATGAAGTCTGATATCTTTTTATAAGACTAACCAGCTCATTTATACGACTGGACTCTTCAATATCGAACAAATCTGCCATTTTATTATTCCTTTACAAAAAACAATTCAGAAATATTACGTTCCTGCTCAAGACCTTTTCTTTCAAATTTAGTTTCTGGCCGCCATTCCTGATGAGGAGCAAAACCGTCATACTTATTTTTAAGTCCTGGAGTTATATTAAGCTGTTCAAGTCCAAATTCTGCATAAGGATACCAGTCTGTAACAAAATAAAGATATCCTCCGGCAGCCAGTTTCTGAACCATCAAGTCTGTTCTAGGGCGCTGAACCATTCTTCGTTTACAATGACGCTTTTTTTGCCAGGGATCAGGAAAGAAAATATGGAAACCATTTACAGAGCCATCAACGAACATTGTTTCAAGAACTTCGAGAGCATCATGTTGAATAATATAAAGATTTTTTAAATTCCTGGTTTTTATCTCACCCAAAAGTTTACCAACACCAGGTGTATGAACTTCTATACCGATATAGTTAATATCAGGATTATTTTCCGCTATTATCGCAGTTGCCGCACCCATTCCAAAACCAATTTCTACAACTACAGGATTTGTATTTCCAAAAACATCAAGAAAATTTATTTTTTGATTAACAAAAGGTATACACCATATCGGAGAAAGTTCTTCATAATCTCTTTGCTGAGCAGCAGTCATTCTGCCCTGTCGTAAAACATAAGTTTTTACAGCACGATAAAATGAATTACCGGACCCCACACCTTCCGATTCAGATTCTGATTTGTTTTCTAATTCGTTACTCATATTTTCCTTATCACTATAAATTATTTATTTTC
>JAFOCI010000003.1 GCA_017381365.1 Treponema sp. | reverse complement strand
CCTTCGACAGGTGGTTCCTGAGCCTGTCGAAGGGCTCAGGAACCACTCGTCGAAATGACTGCTACACTAAATGTGGTGGTTTCGATAACCTCAACCACCGTAATGCAAACTTATTGGACAGCCTCAACGCCCTAAGGAAAAAAAAATTAAGCAGAAAGATTGTCTTTTCGGTTGTAGTAGATTTTTGTGCTGATTGCAAGAATTATTGCGCCTACAATCATAAGGAAGCAGAGAATCTGGCCTGTTGAAAAATTAAGGAGGCTGGTGTTCTGATAGATTGGAGCGGAGGAATCTTTTGCGATGCGGTAACCGATGTCTGCGTCTGGTTCGCGGAAATATTCGATGATAAAACGGACAAGACCGTAACCGCCCATGTAGATGGAGCCTAACATGCCGTCCCATTTTTTGTGCTTATGAACAAACCAGATTACGGCGAAGAGAACGATTCCTTCCAGGAAGGCTTCGTAAAGCTGACTTGGATGGCGTGGCAGGTTTACCATTGAATAGTTGAGAGGCAGATTGATTTTAGCGGCAAATTCCTGTACCCAAGGCAAATTTGAGCTGAAGCGGTCTGCATCTGGGAAAATGATTCCCCATGGAGCTGTTGTGATGCGGCCGTAAAGTTCGCCGTTCAAAAAGTTTCCGAGTCGGCCAAAGGTGTAGCCAAGGGGAATTGCGCAAACCATTGCATCAACCCACTGGAAAATGCGTTTCTTTTTCCAGATGCACCAGAAAACCATGCCAAGCCAGCCGCCAATAAAGCCGCCGTGGTAGCTCATTCCGGCAAGTCCTGTGAACTGTCCGTTTGCGTTGAAGGGCCAGAAAACCAGCCAGGGTTTTGAACGGTAAATGCCTGTTGTGTCATAAACAATTGTGGAAAATACGCGGGCACCGATGAGAAGAAAGATGATTCCTGTGGAAATAAAGCTGAAAAGGTCATCTTCTGTACATTTGAAGCCTTTTGAATCCAGCATGCCTTCTTTCATTGTCTGTTTTAGAACCATGTAGGCTGTGCCGAAGGCAAAAATATACATTAAACCGTACCAGCGGAGCAGTCCTAAAACTGGTACTCCTGGAAAAATTTCCAGGTGAATCCATGACGGATAATTTGCAAATAAAAACATTTTTTGTCCTTTTTTAATTTTATAATCTGAAGCCTTGTTGTGCGGCTTTTACAATTTTTGATTTTAAGAGATTGTTTTCTTTTCTGAGCTGACCGATTTCATAGGCCTGGGTTTTTATCATGTCGATAAGTTCGGCTGTTGACAGCTGTCCGCTTCTTATTAAATCGTTAAGACCTGAAAGCTTTAAGTTGTAATCGTCATTTGCGTCTTCTTCTGCCTGCATGAACGATGTTGCAGAATCAATTGTGTTTGTGAAATCATCATCAAAGTAGCGTGGTTCTGCGGCAATGACTTTTTCTGCGATTCTGTAGATTGCCTGGGAAAGCACGCAGTTTGGTTTGTAGATGATTACTGGCAGGCGGGAAGAAAGGGCTTTGTCCTGGAGCTGGTCTCTGTACATAAGGCCCAGGTATTCCAGATCCATGCCAAGGTACTGGCTGCAGGAATTTCTGATTCTCTGGGCGCGGTCTGCATCTTTTGGGTCGTCTATCATGTTCATTACAAGACGTGGCTTAAACTGATTCATTCGCGTTTTGAAAAGTCCTGTGTTCACCGGGTCTACAACGGAAAGCTGGTCTACAAGTTTTGGAATGTAGATGCTTTTCATTGCATCTGAATTAGTTTTCAGCTGTTCCAGATACTGATGTCCGGCAGAGCCTCTTTTATAGGTTGTATTTAGAAGACGGAAAACTGAGTTTTTTAAGAACAGGTATCCGTCCAAAGTTGCAGTTACTGTTGGAGCTGTTACAAGAATTCCCTGTGGAGACTGAAGGAACATATCCAGAATAATCTGATGGGTTCCGGCTCCCAAATCCAGAATCAGAAAATCTGCATCTATTGAATGAAAATTTCGCAGAAGCTTTGTTTTCTGCGCTGCCTTTAATGTTGTAAGACCAGGAATCTGACTGTCTCCTGCAATAAAGCTGACGTTGTCATATTCAGTTGGTTCAATGATGCTCTGAAATGATGATTTGTCTGTAAGATACGTTCCGATACTGTTGTTCTTAACGTTGTGTCCAAGAGCAAGATGAAGATTTGATGCTCCTAAGTCTAAATCGGCAAGAACTACTTTTTTTCCAGCCTGACCAAGAGCGATTGCAAGGTTGGCTGATAAAAGACTTTTTCCAACTCCGCCTTTTCCACTGGCTATAGGTAAAATTTGCATAAAAACATTATAACATAGCAAAAAATTACTGTAAATGTTTGAAAAATATGTCTGTTAATCATAAAATATAAATATGAAAAAAATCGTTAAAAAAGCAAATTCCATTTTATCTATATTTTTATTATCCATTTTTGCATCTCAGTGTTTTGCCCAGTCTTCTGTAAATGCGGACAAAAAATCAAATTTTCAGTATCTGAAAAAATTGAATTCAGTCTTTGATTTTGTTCAGCAGAATTATGTTGATGAAGTTGATCCAAAAATTCTCTATGAAGGAGCCATGAAAGGTTTGATGGAATCTTTGAATGATCCTTATACTTCATATCTTGATGAATCTATTCAGCGTGACCTTTCTGATACGACGGCAGGTCATTTTGGCGGCGTTGGCCTTATGATTTCAAAGGCGTTTGAATCTAAGCCAGATAAGCCTGCGTATGTGGAAGTTTCTTCTGCAATGGAAGATACTCCTGGCGCAAGAGCAGGCATCCAGGCTGGTGATTTTATTGTGGAAATTGATGGTGATCCTACAGATGTTATGACAATGCAGGATGTTCTTGCCCATTTGCGTGGCAAGGTTGGAACGCCTGTTACTGTTACGATTTTGCGTGGTAAGACTTTAAGATTCAAGGTTGACCTTGTCCGTGCTCTTATTGAGGTACCAACCTGTAAATATGCGATGATTGGCAAAACTGGTTACGTTCGTCTTATTCAGTTTACTCCTGAAACTGCGCCAAGACTGCAGGATGCAATTGATTATTTTAAAGAAAATTCTTATGAATCAATGATTCTTGATTTGCGCGATAATGGTGGCGGTCTTATTACTAGCGCAGTAAATGTAGTTGATAAATTTGTGGATGAAGGCTTGATAGTTTCTACAAAGGGTAGACTTGATTTTCAGAATTCTTCATATTCTGCTTCGCCAGAAAAAACAACTGTAAAAAATGTGCCTGTAGTTGTACTTATAAATAAAGGTTCTGCCAGTGCCAGCGAAATTGTTTCTGGTGCATTAAAGGATCATCACGTGGCTTATCTTGTTGGAAACGTGTCTTATGGAAAAGGTTCTGTTCAGCAGGTTATTCCTCTTGGTAATGATGAAGAAATCAAGATGACAATCGCACGATATTATTCTCCAAGCGATACAAATATTGATAAGGTTGGAATTGTTCCTGATCTGGAAGTTTCTTATCCAAAGCTTAGTGATGAAAATGAAAAGTCTTACGTTAAATTGATGGAAGCAAATGTGATTTCTGAATATGTGGAAAATCATCCAGATATGACGGAAAGTGATATTGCTGATTACGCAAGACAGTTAAAAACTGAATATGACCTGGAAGAACGGCTTTTGAGAAGACTTGTTCGAATGCAGGTAAACAGACATAAATCAGATATTGTATATGACCTGGATTTTGATATTCAGCTGAATGCGGCTCTTGAGATTTTAAGTGACAAGGCAAGTTTCAGAGAAAAAGTTGAAAATGCAAAAACTTTGAAAGAACTGCAGGTGATGAATGAGGAAAAAATCAAGGAAGAGAAAGCTGACCAGAAGGTTGAGGAATAATGCGTCAGTTTATAGCTTCTCAGGCACCAGATAAAAAGGGCTTAATAAAAGTTTCTGGAAAAGATTACAGATATTTGCGCCAGGTTCTGCGGCTTCGCAGTGGTGATATGCTGAGCGTTCGTCTGCCGGACGGAGAACTGCAGAATACTACTGTCTGCGAAATAAATGAAGAGAGCCGTATTATTACTTTGCAGATATGTGCCGATACAAATAATGGCTCCATAACCAGAGGTGTTCAGGCGGAAGTCATTCAGTCTGAACACCCGGGTGCTTGCGTTGAATATTGGCTTTTTCAATATATTGCAAAACCTGTTAAAATGGAGCAGATTATTCGTCAGGCTGTAGAGTGTGGCGTAAAGTATATTGTTCCTGTTGCGGGAGAATATTCTCAAAAACAGAATGTGCAAGCTATGCAGTCTGGTAAAAAGGACAGAATTGAACGTATTATTCGTGAGGCGCGGCAGCAGAGCGGCTCTCCTGTTGATACAATGGTTCTCAATCCTGTTAGGACCGAAGAAGCCGTTGAATTGTGGAATAAGGCGGTTCTTGAAGATTCTGAAGGCAAAAACAATTCTTCTGCTGTTGTTTTGTGGGAAAGAAACGAAAATACACGGTCTCTTTTTGAGTGTTTTGCATCTGAAAAAAAACGGGTTGCTGTTGCAGTTGGCAGTGAAGGTGGTATCAGTCCAGAAGAAATTCAGATTCTTATGAATTCAGGTTTTGCTCCTGTTCACTTTGCTGGTAATATTTTAAGATGCGAAACGGCTGCAATATATGGTCTTGCTGCTGTTCAATGCGTTGTGAATAAATTTTAATTTAAGAAGGTTACGAAAAATGGCTTTTCAGCGGATAAATTTGATTGGTGTTCCAGTAGATATTATTAAAATCCAGGATCTGGAATTGTCTGTGCTGGAGTTACTGTCAAAGCCTGGTACAAAGCAAATAGTTTTTCTTTCTGTCTGGGATTTATTGAAGGCTAGGCATAAGGGTGAATTCCAGGATTATGTGAACAGCGCTGATATGATAATTCCTGTTTCAAAAAGTATTTTGAGTGGGGCAAAATTTCTTAAAAAAGATATTCCTGTGCGTTATAATCCGTTTAATTTTACAATTGAAGTCTTAAATATTCTTGATTCTCATTTTAAATCACTGTATCTGCTTGGTTCCAGAGGGCAGACTTTGACAGTTGCAGAGCGAAATCTTAAATCAACATTTCCTACATTAAAAATTGTAGGGCGGCACGCAGGTTATTATAACAAGAATAAAGAAGAAGATATTGTTGTAAATCTTTATAAAGCTTCTCCGTCAATGGTTCTTGTAAGTGATGGAATAAAAGAAAAAGCTTTGTGGTCATTCAAAAGACGAAATCGTTTTGGTTCCAGCATTTTCTGCTATTACCGTGATTCCCTTGGAATTTTTTCAAAGCGTATTAAAAGAGTCGATGAAGAAGTTTTCAACAAAGGACATGAAATCTGGCATGAAATTGGGAAAAATCCAATAAAAATATTTTTACTTCTTCCTTTTTTGAAATATATAATTATTTTAGTTTTTTACAGACTTTTTAGAGACTAAAATGTAAAAAAGTGATTTCCAGCAAATGTTTTGTAATCAATTTTGGGAGGTGATAAATTGATTTCAAAAAGTGTTTGTGGTGTTTCAGGATTGGTTGGTCCTGAGTTGTTGGGAATTGCTGGTGTTTCTCCTGCAATTAATTCCGTAAAGTCTCGTTTATTAAAGGTTTCCGAAACTGATCTGAATGTTCTTTTGCTTGGTGAAAGCGGAACTGGAAAGACAATGATGGCCAGAATAATTCATGACAGATCGACAAGAAAGGGAAAACCGTTTGTTTCTTTAAATATGGCGGCAATTCCAGATGTTCTTGCGGAATCTGAATTATTTGGTACAGTAAATGGAGCTTATACAGGTGCTGTTAATAGGCCTGGTTTTGTCAGTGTTGCAGATGGAGGAACGCTTTTTCTTGATGAAATTGCAGAACTTTCTTTGGCTATGCAGGCAAAGCTTTTGCATTTCATCGAAAGTGGAAATTTTTGCCGAGTCGGTTCAACAGCAGTGCACCACGTAGATGTTCGGATTATTTGTGCTACAAATGCAAATCTTGAAGAACTGGTTGCTGAAAGGAAATTTAATGAAGCTTTGTATTATCGAATTCATAAAGCTGTTGTTAAAATTCCGCCTTTACGAAATCGGAGAGAAGATGTTCTTGAATTATCCCGCTTCTTTCTTTCAAAAAAAGGCTACAATTATAATAGTTTTACACCGGAAGCATTGTCATGTTTAGAAAAATATGATTGGCCTGGTAATGTAAGACAGCTGGAAAGCTGTCTTGCTGTAACCTGCGAATTGAATAAAAATCAAGAAATTGGTCCAGATGATTTAATTTTCTGATGATTTCTGTTTTTTATTTGATAGTCCTGCGGCTTTAGAAAATATTTTTTCCAGATATTGAGCTTCTCCTTCTGAGAGTGCGGCTCTGGAAAGAATGTTCCGCCAGTATGCTTCCATGTCTGGTCGTCCCGTGATACTGAAAAAACCGATTTTCTGAAGATTGTCAGTAATTGATGTTACAGTTTTATCCAGACGTTCCAGAGTTAATGGTGTATAACCTGTCAAAAAATCATTTTTCTTACGGAAAAGATGATAGGAAATAATCTGAACTGCATGAGAAAGGTTTAGAGATCCAAAATCATCGCTGGAAGGAATTGTTACTCCTGTGGTGCATTCTTTCAGCTGTTCGTCCGTAAGTCCGGTTCGTTCATTGCCAAAAACAACGGCAATGTTCGAACCGTTATTATTTTTTTCAGAGGAACCAGTAAGCCTGTCTGCAATGTCAGCAAATTCTTCTGGAAGATATAATTTGCCTTTTCTGTTTTGACCTCGTCTTCTTGTTGTTCCAGCTGCAATTGCACAGTCTTTTGTTGCATCTGTAATAGAATCAAAAAATTCAGCTGTATCATATATATAAGCGGCATGAATGGCCAGAACGTGAATTTTTTCAACGTCATAATTTTCTTTTTTACCTACGATTCTAAGGTGTTTTATGTCGTTGTTTGCCATTGCCCTGCAGGCAGAACCAATGTTGCGGCATTCATCTGGATGGTCTAAAACTATATATACTTTACTTAAATCCATGGTGTTAAGTATATCGAATAGAAAAAAAATGTAAACAAAGGAAAATAATAATTTGACCTATTAACAGAATTATAGTAAAATTATTAGAGATAAACCGTAGAGTTTTGATATGGAGTAATTTATATGTCTAATAATAATATTGTACCAGGATTTGATGACGAAAGAGATGATAGCTTAAAAATTTCTTTGGAAAAAATCGATGCAGTTCCAAATGGACTGGGAATATATTTGAACGGATATATTGATACATATAATTCGAATTTCTTTCAGAAAAAGATTACAAAGGTTGTAGAAGCTGGTTTTAGCAACTTGATTTTTAATTGTTCTGCTTTAAATTATGTATCTTCAACAGGTATTGGATCATTTACATCGTTCTTAAAGATGTTAAAACCAAAAGGTGGAGATATTGTTCTTCTTGAAATACAGCCTAAAGTATATGAAGTATTCCAGCTTTTGGGATTTTCTCAGTTCTTTAATATTAAGGATACTGCTGATGATGCTATTGCATTCTTTAAGCAGGGGGCTCCAGTTGCAGAAAGCATCTTCCCTAAAGTATTTGCTTGTCCAATGTGTAATAAACATTTGAGAGCAACACGTTCTGGACGTTTCCGTTGTTCTGAATGTAAATCAATACTTGCAATTAATGATCAGGGTGTTGTTTCACTTGGTTAATTGTTGAAAAATGTGTAAGACCGGCTCAAACGAGTTGGTTTTTTTTTGTCAAGTGCCGTTTTTTGAAAAGCTTAAAATTGTCAAAATTCTGCACTTGACTTTTTTTTATTTACATTTTTTTAACTGTAAAAACACAAGTTATACACAAGAAATAAACAGTTATAAACAAGTTATCCACAATTTAAAACAAAAAAAGTGTAAAAAGTGAATGAAATAAAAAATATTTTGTTTATTTTGTATAGTATAGATTTTATAATTTATTATAAAATAAAGAATTAAATACTATTAAAAATTAATCAAAAAAAGAATAAAAAAATATTTTTTTTGCACATTTTTATTAAAAAGTTATCCACATTTTATAAACATTTTAATTATTTACCATATCTGTTATGCTAATGAAGAGGTTTTTATGAGTTCAAACGAATTTAATTTCTGCCCGTCCTGTGGTGGAAAAAATATAAAATATCTGCAGAATAAAAAATGGTTTTGTTCAGATTGTGGTTTTGATTTGTACAACAATGTTGCCAGTGCCGTTGGAGTTGTGATTTCCGATAGAGAAAACAATATTCTTCTGGAAGTAAGGGCAAAAGAACCGCGGAAAGGTTTTCTGGCGCTTCCCGGCGGATTTACTGATCAGGACGAAACAGCCGAACATGCGGCGGTTAGAGAATGTCTGGAAGAAACAGGGGTTGAGCCAGAAAAAATTGAATATCTGTGCAGTTTTCCTAACGATTACGAATATAAAAATATTGCATATAAAACCTGTGATTTGTTTTTTACTGCAGAATTGCCAGAGAAAGCAGCTTCTGTTGATGAATTAATAGAAAAGCTGCATGGTCAGCAGAGTGAGGTTTCTGGTTTTAAGGCATGCAAAGTAAGCTGTGCAGAAGATATACAGAAGCTTCCGCTGGCTTTTGAGTCTGCAAAAAAAGCTTTGACTTTATGGCTTTCACGTAAATGAATTAAAGAAGGAAAATATATGTATTCAATTAATAATCAGTTTGTTGCAATCTGTGCAGGTATAATTTTTTTGATTGTGATAGTAACAAGTCCTTTGCGGGTAAAACTTGTTCTTAAAAAAGCAGGAGAAATTAAAATCAGATTTACGAAGAAAAACATTGTTTTGCAATATTTTATAGTAGTTGTTTCTGCTGTCATAATTGCCTTGCTGTATTTCCGAAATCTTGGACTGCTTAATAGTGTGATTGTCAGTGCTGTTGCTGTTCTTGGAACAGTTATGGGAACAGAAGAAATCGTATTGAATGGCTGTTCAGGGCTTTATGAAAATGGAATTATTGCAAATGGACGTTTTTTAGGGATGCAAGAAATTTATTGCATTGCTGATGATTCCTCTGGCAGTAGCGAAATTCGCTATACAAATAGAATAAGTGTTCAGACAGAAAAAAGGGGAATTGTGAATTTCTCTTTTTTAACGGAAGAGGAAAGGACTGCAGTATTTGAGGAACTTATCAAAATCAAGCCTTCTCTAAAAAAAAGCTAGAAAATATAATATTTTTTCTGATTAATTTGGATTAAACACTAGACAAAACGGCGTTATTTTTATATATTGAATTCCACATGGTGTGGTACCCAAGCGGTAAGGGATCGGTCTGCAAAACCGCGATTGGTAGGTTCAACTCCTATCCACACCTCTAAGGATTGCTAGAAATGGCAATCCTTTTTTTTCGCATCGCTCATAAGTGGTGCGAACCTTTCGGGTTGGTCTTGGCGAAGCCGCAATCCGTTTACATATATACATGGGGCTGTCCAATAAGTTTGCATTACGGTGGTTGAGTTTATCGAAACCACCACATTTAGTGTAGCAGTCATTTCGACAAGCTCAATGAGCGCTACACTCATTACTTTTGGGACAGCCCCTTTTTTTATTCGTGCGTAAGGTTGAATTCCCCGATGCTTGCGTGGGGGCGGTCATTCTTTTATCATTCGTAAAAGCTGGGAACCGATTTTTTCTGCTTTTAACTGACCAATTCCAAAAACATCAAGCAATTCCCGCTGGTTCTGAGGTTTTTTTGCAACCAGTTCTTCAAGAGTTTTGTCACCGAAAATAACGTATGGCGGAATGTTCTGTTCGTCTGCCTGCGTTTTACGCCAGTCCTTGATTTTGTTGTAAAGCTCCAGGTCTTCACCGGACAAAGTTTTTGCAAAGGCACCTTTTTTGTGAAGCGCAAAAAGTGGTTTCTTTGGCTCCGGTGCATTAAGCAGTCTTTTTGTTTTAATTTCCAGAGGAAGCATTATTTTGTCTCTGTTTACAAGAGCGTTCTTTCCTTCGTTTGTTATCATCAGGATATTGTATTCGCCAGTCTTTATAATGTAGCCGGCTTCCTGCAATAGTTCAGCAAGTTCAAACCATTGCTCTTTTTCCAGTTCTTTTCCGATTCCCCAGGTGGAAAGCAGATTGTGATTATTGTCCAGAATTCGTTTTTGTCTGGAACCTAGCAGAACATCAATTACGTAAGATGCCCCATAGCGTTGCTGAAGCCGCACCATGCAGCTCATGAATTTTTGAGCGGGAATGGTTAAGTCATTCAATGGAATCGGGTCGCTGGAACAAATGTCGCAGCAATAAGGATTTTTTTCTTCTGAAAAAGGCATGGTTTCGCCAAAATACGATAAAAGCTGGTGACGGCGGCAATTACGGGATTTTGCGTAGTTTATCATTCCCTGTAAAAGCATTTCTGATTTTTCCGGATCGCTGGCTTCCTGAAAAAAGAATCTGATTTTGTGAATGTCCCCTGCACTGTAAAAAAGAATTGCCTGACTTGGAAGTCCGTCTCGTCCGGCTCGTCCTATTTCCTGATAATATTCTTCTAGAGATTTTGGCATGTCATAATGAATTACGTATCTGACATTTGGCTTGTTGATTCCCATTCCAAAAGCAACGGTTGCAACCATAATTCTGACTTTGTCTTTGATGAATAAATCCTGATTTTTGCTGCGCTGTACATCGCTAAGGCCTGCATGATAGTTGAGTACTGAATAGCCTCGCTGCTGCAGTTCTTCTGTAAGAAGGTCAACCTGTTTGCGTGAAAAACAATAAATGATTCCGCTTTCGTCTTTGTTTTTTTCAATACAGTTAATTACTTGAAAAAGCACGTCTTTTTTTGGGCGAACTTCCAGATATATATTCTCCCGGTTAAAGCTTGCTACAAATGTTGAAGGCGTTCTGAGCTTTAGATTGTGAATGATGTCTTCCCGCACATGAATTGTGGCTGTTGCTGTAAGGGCAAGGCAGACTGCTTCTGGAAATTGGGAGCGAACTGCAGCAATAGACATGTAATCTGGACGAAAGTCGTGTCCCCATTCTGAAACACAGTGAGCTTCATCAATAGTAATGCAGCTTACAGGAACGGAACATTCATGGAGTATGCATTGCATTCTTTCTGTTGCAAGGCCTTCTGGGGAAACGTAGACGATTTTTATTTCCCCTCTTTTAATTTGGTTTACAGTATCTAAATATTCAGACCAGTCTAGAGAACTGTTAAGAAAAACTGCCTGAATTCCGTTTTCTATCAGGGAGCTTACCTGATCCTGCATAAGAGAAATAAGTGGAGAAACTACAATTGTGATTCCTGGAAAAATCAATGCTGGTATCTGATAGCAGATGGATTTTCCTCCGCCTGTGGGCATTATTGCCAAAGTGTCATTTCCATTAAGAACATTTTTAATTATATCAAGCTGAAGCGGTCTGAAAGAATCGTAACCAAAAACTGTTTTTAGAATTTGTTCAGCTTTTTCTTGTATTTTTTCCATAATTTTCCCAATAAAAATCATTATAACGTATAAAAAACACTTGAAAAACCCCGTGATAATTGATATAGTTAATTCACTTGCCGGAGTGGTGGAATGGTAGACACGAAAGACTCAAAATCTTTTGTCAGCGATGGCGTAAGAGTTCAAGTCTCTTCTCCGGTACTTCAAACCGTTTAGTTCTTGCTAAACGGTTTTTTTGTTTTAAAACAATATCAATATGAAATAAAGAGACTTGAACTACATAGTGAACACTCACGAGTTCATTTTAAGCGCTTTCAAGAAGGTTGGCGTAGGTTTTGCGCATTTCGATGGCTTCTTTAAGATGTTCCGGAAGAATTTCCTGAGACCCAGCCATGTCTGCAATTGTGCGGCTCAGTTTTAGACAGCTGGCGTTTGCGCGGGACGAAAAGCCGTATCGTTCTATTGCGTTTTCAAGAATTTTCTGGGATTCTTCCGAAATTTTACAGAATTGTGCAATTTCAGAAGGAGTTAGTCTAGCGTTCTTTTTTCCCTGTCGCTTATTCTGAATCATTACAGCTTTCGCAACTTCTTTTCTAAGCTCTGCAGTTGATGCGGAATATTCCGCTTCTTCCTGTTTTTCATCGTTTACAGAAATTCTGATATCAATTCTGTCCAGTAAAGGTGCAGAAAATTTGCGCCAGTAAAGTTCAACAGAATGAGCGGAACAAAGACAAAGTTTTGTTTCAGAGCCGTAGTTTCCGCAAGGACAAGGATTTGCAGCCATAAGAAGCTGGAAATCAGCAGGGAAAACAGTAGAGCGGCCTGCCCTTGAGATTGTTATCCGGCCGTTTTCCAAAGGAACCCTCAGCATTTGAAGAACAGAAGATTTGAATTCTGCTGCTTCGTCTAAAAAAAGAACACCGTTATGAGCAAGGGAAATTTCGCCAGGACGACAATTTGGACCGCCTCCGCAGATTCCTTCAATACTGGCTGTCTGGTGTGGCATTCTGAAAGGTGGTGTTCGAACTGCAGGTTTTCCAGGCGGCAAAAGCCCGGCAATAGAAAGAATTCTTGTTACTGGTTGAGCCTGTTCTGTTGTAAGAAGTGGCAGAAGCCCGGGAAATTTCTGCATGGACATAGTTTTGCCGCAGCCAGGAGCGCCAATGGCAATAATGTTGTGGCCGCCTGCTGCTGCAATCTGTAATCCACGGATAAGCTTTTTTTGTCCTTTTATTTGTGAATATTCCAGTTCCTGTGTGACTTTTTTAAAAAGAATACCATTGATTTCTTCGCAGTCATCAGGAATCTTGTTATTTGTTGTTCCGTTACAGTTTTCGTTTTTTATAAAAAGTTCGTGATTTGAAAGAGCGGAAAATGCTTCTTCCAGCGTGTTTGCACCAAAAACTGCCATTCCAGTTACTTCCCTGGCTTCTTCTGCATTTGCGGCTGGAACAATACATTTTGTGATTCCTCCGCTTAATGCTGTTGATGCAGCTGCATGAACACCTCGTACAGAACGGATTTTTCCGGAAAGTTCTAGCTCACCCATAATAAGTACAGGGTCAGAATCTGTTGCCGAGCTTTTGTCTTCGTTTTGAATCTGCTGGATTTGCTGAGCGTGAAGAACTCCTAAGGCAATCGGAAGGTCAAAGCCTGCGCCTTCTTTGCGTAAATCTGCTGGAGAAAGACTGATTAGAACCCGTTCAGGTGGAAATGGAAATCCTGAATTTCTGATGGCGGCGTGCATTCGTTCCCGAGCTTCTTTTACGGCTCCATCAGCAAGACCTACCAGATCAACCGCAGGAATTCCACGTCTTAAATCTACCTCTACTGTTACAAGGGACCCTTCGTAGCCGAAAGGGGAAAATGAATAAATCTGCATAAAAACCTCTGTAAATTTATTAGAGTTTTTATGCAGAATTCTGCATTGAATTTTGATTTTTTTTATTATTTTGCCAGAATTTTCAGACTATCTTGAATTCTTTTCCAGGGCTGGCAGAAGCTCTTCGAACCAGAAGCGGTCATCAATCTTTTTTTCACCACAGGTATGACCAGGTTTTCTGTCTGAACGGATTTTTTCACCGTGAAAATCGCTGCCGGCTGTTACAAAAAAATTCAGTTTGCGGGCAAGTTCTTCAAGTCGGAAACATTCAGAAACTCTGGCACCAGGATGAAAACATTCCATTCCAAGAATTCCCCGCTCCTTAAAATCTGCAAGCACAGGTTCAATTTTTGACCAGGAAAGATACAAGGACATTGGATGAGCTACAACAGGAATTCCGCCTGAATCATAAATTGCCTGAATTGCTTCATCAAGATTTGCACCAGTGCGCTCAATGTACCATGGGCGGCCTCTGGCAAGATATTTATCAAAAGCCTGCTGTCTGTTCTTTACGATTTTATGTTCTTCAAGCCACTGTGCAAAGTGCGGACGGCCAAGAACCTGACCAGGAAAATCATTCTGAACCTGTTCAAGGGAGACCTGAATTCCCTCTGAAAGCATTTTGTTGATTACATACTGATTTCGCTCTTCGCGGCTATCAATTAATTTCTGAATTACATCATTAAGACTTTTTGATGGATTTTTAAGTCCAAGTCCCAGCAGATGAAATTCGCAGCCCGGGCGGTTTATGTTCAGCTCAATTCCAGGAACAAAAGTAATGCCACATTCCTGTGCGGCTTTTTTTCCTTCTTCCAGACCAGCAACAGTATCGTGATCTGTGATTGCGAGAACCGAAATTTTGCCTGCAACTTTGCGGATTAACTCTGCAGGAGTGTATTGTCCGTCGGAAGCTGTAGTGTGAGTATGCAAATCTATCATAAAAATAACATAGCATAAAAAAAATGTTTATGATACAATAAAAAAGACGCTAAAAATTTTCTTTTCCGGAGAAGATAATGCCAAAAGTAATAACATATAAAAAAGGTTCGATTGTATATTTTGAAGGTGATAAGGATGATAGAATTTTCATTCTTCAGAAGGGATGTATTGCCCTTTCTGCTTCTGATCCGGAAACTCAGGCTCCAAGTGTGAGTCAGGTAAAACAGGGTGAGTTTTTTGGTGTAAAGTCAGCGTTTGGTCGTTTTCCTAGAGAAGAGACAGCAAGTGCTGGAACAGACTGTATAGTTGTTGCCCTTACAATTCAGGAATTTGAAGCTAATTTCAGCAGCAACAAGCAGATTATTATGAAAATGCTTAAGGTGTTTTCAAGTCAGCTTCGTCAGATTCATAAAAAAATTGAAAATATCCTGCAGAGTTCTTCTGAAAATCAGGTTACAGGAATGTTCTCTGTTGCAAAAGCCTTTTATGAAGACGAAAAATATGTTTCTTGTTTTGATGTCTGCATGAAATTCATTCAGCGTTTTCCAAATGCTGGTCCAAATTATATGAACGACATCAAGGTTATGTTCAAGGAATCAAAAATACGCAACGACAGATCGCCTTCTGTTTATGATGAATATGAAACAGAAGGAAGCGGAGCGTTAAAGCAGTTTGAGCTTCCTGCATTTGAGCGTTTTGCAAAAAAATATGCACCTGGTCAGGTAATTATTTCTGAATATGAACCTGGAGATACTTTCTATCTTATTCAGCGTGGAGAAGTTCAGCTTTTGAAGTGTGTGAACGGCAGTTCAAAAAATCTTGATATTTTAAGAGCCGGTGAATTCTTTGGAGAAATGGCAATTCTTGACAATTCCCCTCGTTCTGCAACATGTATGGCTAAGACCTCTGTAAAATGTCTGGAATTCAGTAAGGTTAATTTTGAGACACTTGTAACTGGAAATCCTCAGCTTACTTTGAATCTTCTAAAACTGTTTTGCAAAAGAATTTACGATCAGCACAGAAGATTTAAGATACTTGTAATAAAAGATAATCAGGCTCGTCTTGCAAACGTTTTCCTTATGCTTAATGAAATGGAAGCTGTAAAAAAACGCCGTGCTATGGATGCTATTGATGCTTCCCAGACAATGAACAGATTGGATTCTGCTTCGTTAAAAGCAGACAGAGCAATCCGTTTTGACATTACAATTTCTGATATTGCCCATTGGGCCGGTTTGAGCCATGATGTTACAAAAGAAGAATTAAACAAATTTTATGAAAAACGCAAGATTCAGATTTTTGACAATTATATTATTGTAGAAAATATGGCAGATATGAAGCGCCTTGTAGATATGTATACAATGCAATCTGAAAAACAGATGCAGATTAGTATGAGATATAAGACGCAGAAGTCTGATCTGTAATATTCTGCCGTTTTAGCTCAGTTGGTAGAGCACTTGCTTCGTAATCAAGAGGTCAACAGTTCGATTCTGTTAAACGGCTTGAAAGAGGCTGTCCCAAAAGTAATGAGTGTAGCGCTCAGGAACCACTCGTCGAAATGACTGCTACACTAAGTGTGGTGGTTTCGATAAACTCAACCACCGTAATGCAAACTTATTGGACAGCCTCTTTTTTTTTTGATAAATTCAATTTTTGTGGTATAATTAAATAATATGGGAATTGTATCACGTCTTAGTTATGAAGAATTAGAGAAACGACTTGAAATTCAGGAAACTCTTGTTGAGTGTACACAGACACTCCTTTCAAAGGAAAATGACTTTGGTGTTTCTGTTTCAAATGTTCTTTCCATTATTGCGGGGTTTTATTCAGCAGAGACAGTTTCCATTTATGAATTTAACAAAGACAGATCTTCTGCAAAAAGTACATACAGATGGTCAATAAAAGAAGACGAAGACAACGAATTCGGTATTTATGAGCTTGATAATCTAACTATTGCAGAATGCTTTGATTCTCTGGAAGAAAAGAGCGAAATTTATATTGATATTGATGAAAATGCCGACGGAAATTCTATAATTTCTGATTATTTCAAAGACTATCATATTGAAAATCTTATGGCTGTACCTTTGTTTCAGGATGGACAGGTTTACGGCTTTATATGTGTTGAAAATCTTAAGAGAAACAAAGATTCTGCGCTGCTTTTGCAATCGGTTGCAGCTTACATTCTTAATGATATAAAAAAGAATGATTCGTTTGAACAGAAAATTTTGCATGGAATTTCTGATATGTATCTTTCCATGCATCTTATTAATCTTTGTGATAATACTTTTCATGGTTTTAAATGTATTCAACATATTGAAGCACTATTAACAAGTAATGATTCTTTTAACTATGAAAACGCTTCTGAACAGATTCGTTTTGTAATGACTTCATTGACTGATCCTGATTTTTTAAGTGGAGTTCTAAGGTTTGTAAACCTGAGTACTGTTGAACAGCGTCTTGGCAGCTATAAAATTATTAGTCATGAATTTTATGGCAAAGTTTCCGGATGGTGTAGAGCAAGTTTTATACCTGTAAGTAAGGATGTTGACGGAAAATTAAAATATGTAATTTTTTCTGTTCAGCAGATTGAGGAAGAAAAACGCAGGGAACTTGAATATCAGGAAATTCTTAGAAATACTCTTGGTGAACAGAACGAAATTTATACGGAAATGCTGCAGGCGCAGAGTGCAGGTATTTTTTCCTTTAAGAAAGAGAGCCATGAAATTCTTATGATGAATCCGGCTGCCCTTAATCTTTTTGGATGGGATTCTATTGTTTCGGCAAATGGTAATATTCATACGATTTTTGGAAAAATGGAATCGCCTAAAAAAGATGCAATCATAAATAAAATTTTGAATATGCGTCGTGGGGATCCGGAATTTATTTTTGAGTTTTCTATTAAAAAATCGGAGACAGAAATCCGATGGATTTTGGGACATTCAAAAACTGTGCGACTTTCTAATAATGAAGAAATTGTAATCAATTCTTTTACGGATATTACTGCAAACAAGCGCATGGAAACAGAATTGTTCTACCTTTCTCAGACTGATGCTCTTACAAAAATTAACAATCGTGGTAGTGGTGAACGAAGAATTGAGCTTTTGCTTAAAAAGGGCGAATGTGGAATGTTCTGTCTTTTTGATGCGGATAAATTCAAATCAATCAACGATAATTTTGGTCATGCTGTTGGTGACGAGGTTCTTATTGAGATTGCAAAAGCTATGAAACGTGCTTTCCGCGGAAACGATATTATAATGCGTCTTGGTGGTGATGAATTTGCTATTTTTGCAGTTGGTATAACAGATAAGAAAATTGGTGCAATGTGTATTGAACGTTTTTTTGCCTGCATCAATGAAATTAGCATTAAAGCTCTGAGAGACAGAAAAATCGCTGTCAGCCTGGGGGCTGTTCTGGCTGGCGGAACTGGCGAAACTTTTGATCATCTTTATACTCAGGCAGATGAACTTTTGTATGAATGCAAAAAACTGCCTGGCAGTCAGTATAGTTTTTACCAGAAAGATTAGTTAAATTTTCAGTTGATTATTTTTTTTTGAATGGACTGCCCACGGGTACTGGAACAGGTAAAACCTGAGAGAGCACCCGTCAAAAGCCAACGTCGGTTGTAACCGACGAAGACAGAAGAAAGCGAAAACAACAGGAGCGCGGTTTGCGCGGTGTATAGAACAGCGCACGGGTACTGGAACAGGTAAAACCTGAGAGAGCACCCGGCAAAAGCAAACGTCGGTTGTAACCGACGAAGACAGAAGAAAGCGAAACAGCAGGTGCGCGGTTTGCGCGGTGTATGAATTTGCGCCCGGGTATGGAAGGGTTGCCGCAGGCAAGGCGGAGCGGAACGTAGTGGAGTGGAGACCAAGCGTTAGCGGGCCCTGTAACACCCGTTTGCAAATGAAATTTGCGCCCCAAAAAACAAAATTTTCCTTTTATTGTTAAATTAACAAAAATTCTGTAAAATCATTTCATTATGGTAATTAGTTCTATCGACCTGAAAGATGGTCACGTTGTTCAGTTGAAAAATGGTAAGGACCTGGTTTTGGCCCGTGATGATGCAGATGCTTTGATTGCAGAATTTAATAAATATGGCGAAGTTGCTGTTATTGACCTTGATGCGGCAATGGGTCACACAAATCCAAAGGGTGACACTGTAAATACTCCGCTTTTGAAAAGTCTTTTAAGAAAGGGAAATGTGCGTACTGGGGGCGGAGTTCGTTCTGTAAAGCGTGCCCGTGAATTGATTTCTCTTGGAGCAGAAAAGGTTATCATTGGTTCTGCGGCATGGAAAAAGGATCCAGAAAACAACAGCAATGTTTTAAATACAGAGTTTCTGGAAGAACTTGTTGCTGCGATTGGTAAGGACCGCGTAATTATTGGCGTTGATGCTTTGAATGGAAAAATCGCCGTAAAGGGCTGGGCAGAAACTATTGATGTTTCAATGGTTGATGGCGCAAAGATGGCTGAAAAATATTGTTCTGAGCTTTTGTTTACTTGCGTAGAAAAAGAAGGCTGCATGCAGGGAACAAACATGGAAATGGCAAAGGAACTTCGTGAGGCTGTTAAGTGCCGCGTAGTTGTTGCCGGTGGCGTTTCTACTGAAGATGAAGTTGCTGAACTTGAAAAAATGCATTGTGATGTTCAGCTTGGCATGGCTTTGTACACTGAAAAGGTTTCTTTGAAGAACAGCTTTATGCGTTGTCTTGACTGGGAAAAGGTGGACGGCATGGTTCCTGTTATTGCCCAGGATGCAAGAAGCAGCCAGGTTTTGATGATGGGCTACGCAAACAAGGAAGCTTTGGAAAAGACTTTTAATACTGGAAAACTGACTTTCTTTAGCCGCACTCGCAATGTTTTGTGGACTAAGGGCGAAACAAGCGGACACTTCCTTGAGGTTGTAAAGCTTAGGGTTGACTGCGACAGGGACACAATTCTTGCCACTGTAATTCCACACGGCGGCGTTTGCCACACAGGAAGCTGGTCTTGCTTTAGCGCTGATCCTGATGAGCGCTCAACTTTGGAACGTTTGTACGGCACAATAGAAGAACGCTTTGCAAATCCTCGTCCTGGTTCTTATACAGCTACATTGGACGGAAAGCGTGTTCGCGAAAAGGTTGAAGAAGAAGCTGAAGAAATCTGCGAAGCCGACGGAAAGGACGAAGTTATCTGGGAAGCAGCGGATCTGCTGTATTTTGTAAGCGTTCTTATGTATAAAGAAGGCGTAAACTGGCAGGACGTCTACGACGAACTGGACCGAAGACATAAAGAAAAAGAGTGAGCGAGAAAGCCGAGCAGTGGCGCAGGCTTTCAAAGCGAACGTGTAAATAGAACAAATCCGTTCAGGATTTGTTCCAACTTCGAGCGGCGAATCCGAGCTGGCGCAGGATTCGGATGCGAACGTGTGAATAGGACAAATCCGTTCAGGATTTGTTCCAGCTTCGAGCGAGAAAGCCGAGCAATGGCGCAGGCTTTCAAGGCGAACGTGTAAAAAGGGGACTGTCCCAAAAGTAATGAGTGTAGCGCTCATTGAGCCCTTCGACAGGTGGTTCCTGAGCCTGTCGAAGGGCTCAGGAACCACTCGTCGAAATGACTGCTACACTAAATGTGGTGGTTTCGATAAACTCAACCACCGTAATG
>JAFOCI010000031.1 GCA_017381365.1 Treponema sp. | reverse complement strand
ATCGCATTTGCATTATGAAAATACTGCCAGTCAGAAAGCGACTGTCAAAACCGCTAGCTCTGGGGAGACCCCAGCCCCCCTTTAAGGTCGCTGTTTCACAGCGATTTACAGCTACATGCGCAAGTCGGCAAGGAAACTACCATTTCCGACTTGCGAATGTTTTTGACAGCCTCTTTCTTCCTTCTCGTATTTTCATAATTAAACAATTTTTTTGCAAAATCAATTTTATGTTTAATTTTTAAAAAACTCGAATTTCGGGCTAAATTACATTTTTTTCAGTTTTAATTATAATACGAAATCGTAATTTTTCTCAACAATAAGCGAAGCCGGTTCAGCTTTTATCAATGATACAGAAATGAATCCATTCTTTACAGCATGAAAGTCAGAATCAATTTCTTCTGTTGACTTAAGGTCGCTGCTTACAAATTCAGACGAATAAAGACCTTTTCCACTGGAATCCACTAACTGGAACAACCTTTATCTTGTCGTTATAATCTCTCAGAGATAATTCCTTGCAGAGAACAGCGCCTTTATATGATTTTTGATTACAACCATTGATATTTATAAAACCTTCATTTTTGCAGGAAACTAAAATTGAGCGTAATTTTTCAATATTTTTACAGACAAACTCTGCCAGCGGCTCATACAAAAAATCATCCCACTGGCTGTAATAATCTTTATCAAGGCTTACCGCAACACCAGGAATCTTATAAAGCGCAGCCTGACGGGCGGCAGCACAAGTACCAGAATAAACCACATCCGTTCCAAGATTTGCCCCTGCATTTATCCCAGAAACAACCATATCTATTTTTTCTGGAAAAATCTCACTCTTACAGGCAATTATAACACAATCTGCAGGGCTGCCTTCACAAGACCATTTATTCTCAGCCGTACATTTCATTTCCAGACTTGAAAACATTGATATTTTGCTTGATACAGCACTCCTGTTACCTGCAGGAGCTACCATGTAAACGGAATGACCATATTCCTTTAACTTGTTAAAAATTACATTAATTCCTTTTGCATCAATACCGTCATCATTAGTTACAAGAATGTTCATCAATTACTCACTATATACTATTTTTACCCCATCAGAAGCATGAACTTCATAACATTCTGGTTTGAATCCAAATATATGTTCATAATCTATTAGTTTTTCCTTAAATTTTTCAACATCTTCATTTCTAAGAAAAGCATACATACAACGGCCAAAACCCTTTCCAGTGATTCTGGCACAGGACACAGGATCCCTTACATCTTCAATGCTTGGATCTATTTCATTGACTCGTTTTATGAGCCACTCAATTTCAGGACAAGAAAGATCAAAAAAATCCCTGAGACTTTCATGACTGTGATTTACAGCCCTTGCAAAATGCATAAAATCATCTTTTTCACAAGAAGCAAATGCATTTAAAACATCTCCATGTTCTCTGATTACACATAAAAGCTTTCGTCTTGTATCTTCAGAAACAACCGACAGAGCCTCATTTATATCTGTTACATCATTTATGTACTGCCATCCACCTAAAGCAGATTTTTTATCTTCCCTTAAGTCGCCAAGTATAAGAGCATTTTCAGGTTCATAAAGAGTTTCTCGATTCCACATTTCATAACGAGGAACTTTCGCATCAACAAGAAGAACCTTGTATCCATTAAAATTAACAGGAACAAGTTCATGAGAATTTTTATAATAGTCAGTACAGATAAGATGATTTTTTTTAGCGTAAACTGCAGTAAAATTATCAGCGTTATGATTATCCTGCTTAAGAAAAAGTCTGTTTCCCCGTTCGATAACCTGAATCATCATAGCATCGTTTATATTAAAATTGAATATATGCCATATAGCTTTTGCAACAGCAACCTTTATAGCTGTAGTAATACCAAATCCGGCCGAAGGTAAAGTTTCAGAATAAACTGTTATATCAATTCCTTTTAATTCAAAACCACCAGAAAGATAACCATAAAGCACAGATTTTATACTGTTTGCCCATCGGTCTTCCTTTTTAAATTTAAGATTTGTAAGGTTTGATTTTTTTCTGTCATCAATCTGATAAAAATACATTTTAACAGCGGAATCATTTCTTTTAGTTACAGCAACATAAACAGGAACATCTATAGCCATTGAAAGGGCTTTATCGCGGAAAAACCAGGTATTCTCTCCAATAAGATGAAAACGACCTGGAGCAGAAACAACAACCTGAGGATGCTCTTCATATTCTGCAGCATGTATTTCATTTATTTGTAACACTGTATAATCTCCCTTCCTTATTTTATATTGTTGAGTTTTTTTTAAATTCTTACGATAATATAATATATTAAAGCCATGAGTCGAATTTTACAAGTTTTTTGTATTCTTTTTTCAGCAGGACTTCTCTCTCTGGGAATTGCCAACGATTTATATCGTTTTGGCAATCCGTTGTCTGGTATTATATCCTTGATTCCCTTTTACTTTGTTTATTCGTCTGCAAAATCCTACAAAGAAATGGCTTTTTCATTTGCACTGCACGCAATAATCGTTCATCTTATTTCCAGTTACTGGCTTGCTTTCTTTAAAGATTTTGCAATATTGACTCTAGGCTGTAGTGCTTTTGGAACGGGTATAATTGCTTTCGTTGCAGGACTTTTCATGTATCTTCCTTTTTCAGCTGATACACGGGCCTCTTTTCTTGAAGCCCATTCCCGTCAAGACAAAGCCGGCAGAGTTTCCCTTAAAATAATCTGGTTTGCTGCAACTTATGTACTCTACGAATGGCTTAAATCCAGCGGATTCATCGGATATCCATGGGGAACACTGTACAGCACAATGTTCAACTGTAAATTTTTTATTCAGATAGCAGACATTACTGGTACTGCTGGAATTTCATTTCTTACTGCTATTTTTGCAGCCCTCCTTGGAGAAGGAATAGAAATTTATTTCTGTTCTAAAAAAATACCACATATTCATCATTATGCAGGACAATATGCAAGAACCGCAATTTTCTGCGGAATGCTTTTTGTAATTTCATTTGTATATGGAACTGTAAAACTTCTGCAACCGGACAGGCCGGAAAAATATTTAAATGCCATACTTGTTCAGCAGAACGCAGACCCGTGGACACAAAAAACTGATGATGACACAATAAGACTTTCTCAAAAACTTACGGAGGAAAAACTTGAAGAAGCCAAAGAAAACAACATTCCAATCGATTTAGTTGTATGGAGCGAAGGCTGTCTTAAATATGCATATCCAATTGCAGAACAGCACTACAAAAACTATCCGATTGGAAAATCTGTCAGTTCATTTATAAATGAATGCAATGTTCCGTTTATTCTTGGGGGAACCTACCTTAATGATGAAAACGGCATAAGAAAGCTTTATAATGCAGCCCTGCTTTTTGATTCAAATGGGGAAATGCGTGGACATTATGCAAAAAATCATCTTGTTCCTCTGGCAGAAGCAATACCTTTCTCAACAATTCCTGCTGTTTCAAACTTTTTAAAAACAGTCATTCACATCTCCGCTGGCTTTCACCCTGGAGATCAGTACACTCTGTTTGAAATTCAGGGACAGCATCCGGAAACGAGATATCTTCCAGAATCAAACATTATTTCCCTGAGAAACAGTTTTTACAGACAAAAGGAAATTCAGAAAGAACGACCTTATGTACTTATAAGCACTCCAATATGCTATGATGATTCTTTTCCAGATGTTTGCGGACCTCTTGTAAAAAATGGTTCAGAAGTATTTATAAATATAACAGACGATTCCTGGTCCCGCACAAAATCTGCAGAATATCAGCATTTTATTATTTCCTCTTTCAGAACCATTGAATACAGAACTTCAATGGCCCGTTCCTGTAACTCAGGGTATTCTGTAGTTTTGAACTCAAAAGGAATGATTCTGGCCGAGCAGCCATTATTCGAAGAATCTGCAATCATTGTTAAAATTCCAGTATATAAAAGAACAACAACATTCTACCTGAAATTTGGAAACTGGCTTCCTCACGCAATTGCATGGGCAGCAATTCTATACGCAATATTCATATTCATAATAAAAGACAGAATTTCTTTACCTTATTCTGAACGAAAAAAACTAAATCGCATTCAGAAAAAAATAATAAAAAAGGCTGAAAAGAAAAAAATAATAAAAAAGGCTGAAAAGAAAAGACGTAATTTTGATTACGATTAATCCATACTGCAAATATTCTCCAAAAAAAAGAAATTTATTTTCATAATTTATCTTGAATTCAAAGGTTTTTGTGTACTATCATTTTTTCTGATTTCAGTTTGTGGCATACCAGGCAAATGGGGCTGTCCCAAAAGTAATGAGTGTAGCGCTCATTGAGCCCTTCGACAGGCTCAGGAACCACTCGTCGAAATGACTGCTACACTAAATGTGGTGGTTTCGATAAACTCAACCACCGTAATGCAAACTTATTGGACAGCCT
>JAFOCI010000030.1 GCA_017381365.1 Treponema sp. | reverse complement strand
TGTTGTATTGCGGGCGATGAGCTTAGTCATTACACCACCCATTGTTTCGATACCAAGAGAAAGTGGAGTTACGTCCAAAAGAAGGATGTCTTTTACATCACCCTTAAGAACACCACCCTGTACAGCTGCACCAATAGCAACAGCTTCGTCTGGGTTTACAGCCTTTGAACCTTCTTTTCCGAAAATTGACTTAACAACTTCCTGAACTTTAGGCATACGAGAAGAACCACCAACGAGGAGAACTTCGTCAATCTGATCAACTCCGATTCCTGCATCTGCAAGAGCCTTGCGACATGGTTCTTTTGTTCTTTCGAACAAGTCTTCTGTCATCTGTTCAAACTGAGCACGTGTAAGTGTCTTCTGAAGGTGCTTTGGACCTGTTGCATCAGCTGTGATGAATGGAAGGTTGATATCTGTTGAAGTCTGTGAAGAAAGCTGAATCTTAGCGTTTTCAGCTGCTTCACGAAGACGCTGCATAGCCATAGCGTCGCCAGAAAGGTCGATTCCTGAATCGTTCTTGAATTCCTTGAGCAACCAGTTGATGATTGCACGGTCCCAGTCGTCACCACCGAGGTGTGTATCACCGTTAGTAGATTTTACTTCAAATACACCGTCAGCAAGTTCAAGAATAGAAATATCGAATGTACCACCACCAAGGTCGTATACAGCAATTGTTCTTTCTTTGTCCTGATCCTGTTTGTAACCGAAAGCCAAAGCTGCAGCTGTTGGTTCGTTAATGATACGCTTTACATCAAGACCAGCGATTTTACCAGCGTCTTTTGTTGCTTGGCGTTGTGCGTCGTTAAAGTAAGCTGGAACTGTAATAACAGCTTCTGTAACTGTTTCACCAAGGTAGTCTTCAGCTGTCTTCTTCATCTTCTGAAGAACGAAAGCAGAGATTTCCTGTGGAGAGTATTTCTTTGTTTCACCGTTCTGTGTGATTTCTACGCGACAGTCTGAACCGTTGTCCAATACTTTATAAGGAAGTTTGGTTGCTTCGCCCTTAAGTTCACCATATTTAAGACCAATAAGACGTTTAGCAGAATATACTGTGTTCTTTGGGTTTGTAACCATCTGGTTCTTAGCTGGCTGACCAACAACACGGTCACCCTTTGCTGTAAAACCAACGATAGATGGAGTTGTGCGTCCACCTTCTGAGTTCTGAATTACTACTGGTTCACCGTTCTCCATAACGGCAACACAGGAGTTTGTTGTACCTAAGTCAATACCGATAATTTTAGACATATATATGCTCCTTTTATTTTTAACAACAGATGAACACAGATGAACACGGATTTACCGTTCATTTGTGTTTTTCATTTAGTTTATTGGAACGCTTACCATAACTTTTGCATTACGGATAATTTTTCCATTCAATTTATAACCCTTCATGTAAACCTGCTGGAGGGTTTCCTTTTTAGCCTTTTCGTCTTCTACACGTCCGATAGCTTCGTGTTCTTCCGGATTGAATTCGTCTCCTTCTTTACCGAAGCTTGAAAGACCGTATTTATTTTCAAGCATGCTTACAAGATTCTTGCTAATCATCTTGATGCCGTCAGCAATTGTCTTTGCGTCTTTTGCATCCTTTGCTGCATCCAGAGTGCGGTCAAAGTTATCAAGACTTTCAAGCAAATCATTCAAAAGAGAGGCATTTGCATAAGCAACTGCTTCTTCTTTCTGCTGCATCATGCGTTTGCGCCAGTTGTCGTTTTCAGCAGCTTTATAAAGAGCTTCCTTCTTAAGATCTTCGATTTCCTTTTCAAGGGCTGCAATTTTCTCTTCTGGAGAAACTTCTTTTTCAGTGTTTTCAGCAGTTCCGGCATTTTCAGCGGCATCTTCTGCACCCTGCTCTACCTTTTCTTCTGTCTGATTTTCTGCTTCTTTCTGTGTTTCTTCTGACATTTCTAAGTCCTTTTGTTTTTTATCACTATATAAGTTACTAATTTTAGGAATACATCGTCAATAAAAAAATTAAATTTTTTTTATTTTGTTGCATTTCAGAAATACTTCTGTGCGATTATCATCAGTTTATCACCAGAAACAGGATGATTGAACTCCAGCTTCTCTGCATGGAGCATAATTCTTTTTTCTGGAATGCCACCGTATAATTCATCTCCCACAATCGGAAGGCCGGCTTCACTTAAATGGACACGAATCTGATGAGTTCTTCCGGTAAAAAGGTCGGCTTCCAGCAAAAATGCAGATTTTCCGTTTACCTTACGTTTTTCTTTTAGTGCAAAAACTGTTTTTGAGTACATTCCGCCACGATTTTCTGGAACAGTTCCCCATTTTGCCGCCTGGCTTTTAGGAGAAATGCGGTTCATGAACTTTTCTATTGTAAGAAGCTTTTCTGATTTAAAAAGCTTTTCGCAAAGCCCAGTTTTGTTTTCAGTAACAAGAGCCTTGTAAACTTTTTTAAAGTCATGCCCCGCAAACATTTCCTGAACCTGCTTGTTTACAGTGCGCTGCTTTGTAAAAAGAATGACTCCGCTGGTTTCGCGGTCTAGGCGGTGCATGATTCCAACATACGGAGGATTTCGCAAAGACGGATTTTTTGCCCAAAGGTAGCGGACAACTGCATCATGAAGATTGTCCCTCTTTTCTCCCCCAACAATAGTTTCTTCCGTTGGAAACAGAGAAGGCTTGTTTACACAAATTAAATATTCGTCCTCATATAACACATCTTTTTCTGTAAGCTTAAATTTAATGTCATCAGGCTGCTTTTCGTAAAGAAATTTTTCCTCATCAAAATCAACAGAAACGTTGCTGTGGCCACGCAGTTCAAAAGCCGGGCGGCGAACCTGTCTGCTGTTCACAAAAACTGCGCCAGCCACAATCAGGCGACGGATTTTTGAATTACTGGAATTCTGAGGCTCATTCAATTTTGATGGAAGTTCACGGCGAAGAAATTCATCCAGACGGATTTTTTCTGATGTTGAAAAACTGTAAATCATAATATTTTAAAATCAGGTTCACCATCTTCATTCAGAAAGACTTTGACGGTGCAATGCTCCATGCACAAATCATTTACAAAAGAATTCAGATCCATTGCTTCTGGACCAAAAATTTCTTCTGGATTATAGTCAGTTTCCAGAACAGATTCTGTACCATCACTTACAAGGCGGCTTAATGCACCATTCATGCAGACAATATCGTTTGCTGCCGTAAACATGTGAGATTTGTGCTTTTCTTCAAATTTCTGCTGAAGGAAAAGAAGCTGCATTTTTTCAATTTCATGGTGACTTACGTTTTCCGGCACAAAACCAGAATTATAATCGCAGTTATTGCAACGCTGCCATTCAGCAAAATCACTGAAAAAAGCAGACGGAGTTATACGAAGGGCACTTAAAATACTATTGAACCAGGGTACTGCACGACCAGCAGAATAAAATGTGCGGCAGGCAAAAGCGATGTTTCTTGCAGCACGAATATCTTCCGCACTGAATGTTCCGCTAACCTTTGCACTTGCCATTTCTTCTGTATTTTCTGTCTGAGGAAAATCAATATGATTTGGATACTGCTCAATTGTAAAATTCAAGCGGTCACAAAAGGCTTTTAACGAATCACCGTTTTTATCTGCAAAAAACAGATTTATACCAAAAACAAGACCTGAATTATTTAAAGTTTCACAGCGCTTTGCATAGAATTTTTTGTCAAAAAACAAAACGCTTTTTTTTGCGTCAGTTTTTTTTGAATCCGAAGGAATAGCTTCGAAGTTCATTTCTATTGAACAGTTTATGTTCATGCACTGACGGCAAACGTCCATATCTAGAATTCGTGGATTTATATTGAAAGAAACAAAAAGTTCTGGTGCTGTTCGCTGAACAGTTTTTAAAAAGCCCAGCATTTTTCCTTTATCATTTGCATAAGAAAAATCATGAAGAACAAATTCGTTCATGCCGTTTTTTACACATTCAGAGATTTTAGATTCTATCTCTTTTGCACCAAGATTAAATTCAGTCTGCATAACTTCAATGTATACAAAAAAAAGCCCTTGCACAATGACAAGGGCTGCAATTTTTTAGAGAACTGGAATTCCAGCTGCCGCACAGGCATCAAGTTCGCTCTGTGGCCATTCAGAAACCTGAACTTCACAAATATGAGCCTTGCGGAGAAGGAACATACAAAGACGAGACTGTCCGATACCACCACCAAGGGTGAATGAAAGTTCGCCATTCAAAAGCTTTTTCTGGAAAGGAAGTTCTGCCCGTTCCTCACAGCCACGTTCCTTAAGCTGACGTTTAAGACTTTCCGGGCTTACACGGATACCCATTGAAGAAAGTTCAAAGGCTCGGCCAAGAGTTTCATTCCATACGATGATATCACCGTTAAGACCTACATGTCCGTCTCCGGCATCTGTAATCCAGTCATCGTAGTCTGGAGCACGGCCATCATGGATTGAACCGTCAGGAAGTTTTCCGCCGATACCACAGATAAACACAGCACCATATTTTTTTGCAGCTGCATTTTCGCGTTCCTTTGCAGTCATGCCAGGATATTCACGAAGAAGGTCATCTGAATAGATAAGCTTGATGTCTTCCGGGAGAACTGGTTCAAGCATTGAATAACGGTCATAAAGGAAGAATTCAACGCGCTTTAATGTGCGGTAAATCTTTTTAACGATATCAAAAAGGTAGAAAACTGTTCTATCTTTTTCATCAATAGCCATACACCAGTCCCACTGGTCTACGTAAAGCGAATGAACTGCATCAAGTTCTTCATCAGGACGGATTGCGTTCATATCTGTGTAGATACCAAAACCAGGTTTCATACCCATTTCTGTAACTTTAAGGCGCTTCCATTTAGCAAGTGACTGAACGATTTCCATTTTCTGACCGTTCATTCCTTTTACATTGAAAGAAACTGGTTTTTCTACACCATTCAAGTCATCATTTATACCCATTCCTGAAGGAACAAAAAGCGGTGCTGTTACGCGAGTAAGATTAAGTTCAGTTGAAAGTGTAAGCTGAAAGAAATCCTTGATGCTTACGATAGCATGTTCTGTTTCTTTTACGCCAAGAACTGGTTTGTAATTTTTAGGCAAGTTAGACATTATTTTCCCCTCTATTTTCCACCGTAATTAATTAACGTAGTAACCCGCGTTGGAGCCAGAGCTTTATCATAATTCAGTTCAGGCAATCCGATTACACCGAAGAAATCTGTTACTATTCCACCGCCCTGTTCTATTACATTGCGGGAAGCAGCAAGAGTTCCTCCTGTAGCAATCAAATCATCTACAACAAGATAATTTTTTCCGGTAAGGATATCTGATTTATGAGCTTCGATTTCGGCAGTACCGTATTCTAAAGCATATTTACAACTGAAAGTTTCGCCGGGAAGTTTTCCCTTTTTGCGGATAAGAAGCAGCGGAATTCCAAGACGTTCTGCAAAAGGAGCAGCAAAGAGAAAACCTCTGGATTCAACTGCGGCAACGGCATGAATATCTTTATTCTTGTATGCTTCCACCATCAAATCTATACAAGCTTTAAAAGCTTCCGGCATGTTAAAGATACCAGTGATGTCATGAAAAAGAATTCCAGGTTTTGGAAAATCAGGAATATGACGAATTGCTTTATCAATAATTTCTGTGCTACTCATAATTTCATTTTAGTGCGGTTTATGTGCTTTTTCAATGGATTTTTTGTTATTCTTTTTTTACAGTGCGAATTGAACCCATCTGCAGACGTTTTTCCCGAGTGTCCTCAAGAAGAGATTTTAAGGTTTCGCTGTCTTCTGTCTGAATGGCATTCTTAAAAGCATCCATTTTTTTCTGAAAATTTTCGATGTGAGCGCATAGTTTTTCCTTATTGGAAATAAAAAGTTCTGTCCACAAAGGAGCGTTTATCATTGCTATGCGGGTCAAGTCTTCAAAACTGCCGCCGCCAAAGGCTGTAATTTCAGGATCTTCTGCACTTTCTACAAGGGCGCTTGCAATTACATGACACAACTGACTTGTAAAGCCGATTTTGTAATCATGAATGCTGCAGGTTGTTTCTGTAATGCGAGTAAAGCCCATGGCATTGATAAGACTGCGCATAAGGTTAAGATTTTCAGGTTTATTGAAGCTCTGTTCGCAAAGAATGTAGTTGTGGTTTACAAAGAATTCCGCTTTTGAATTAGCGTAACCTTCCTTTTCGCCGCCTGCCATTGGATGTCCGATTATGAAATCCATGTCTGAACGAAGAATAGAAGGAAGTTCCTTTTCAAAAATTCCCTTTACACCGCTTATATCTGTTACGATTGCGCCTGATTTGAATTCCTGGCGATGTTCCTTTAAAAAATCCAGAGTTGCGTGTGGATAAAGACAAACAAAAACCACGTCACATTCAGGGAGCATTTCTGAAACTTTATCAGACGTAAAGGTTTTGTCTGCAACGCCGTCTCTGGTCACCATTGCAAGACAGGCTGTACTGCGGTTACATGCATAGATTTTTCCTGCTGAACCGTTCTGGCTTAAAATATTCTCACGGATTGACTTTGCAAATGAACCGCCCATGATGCCGAGTCCTACAATTCCGTATGTCAGATTTTTTAATTCCATTTCTTATGCTCCTGAAATCCGCAGTGACTACATAAAAACACAACGATTCCCAGACATCTGGTTAATTATTGACGTTTATTACGTACTGTATAAAATTGATTTTCTGCTAGTCTTATTTGCATTATAGCATAAAAAGTTTAATTAACCACAGAGGGGCACAAATTTTTCACAGAGTTTTTTATCTGTGATTGTCTGCAAGAGACTGCGTCTTTCTGCAGTTCGCTGTTATCTGTCAAAATTTTTAAGACCGCGCTTGAACTGTGGAATTCGGGCACAGGCAGTAGTGTTCCAGTCTGAGCGGTCTCCCCGCTGCAGAAAATGATATGCCACGCCTGCAATCATAGCTCCGTTATCACCGCAAAGCTTTAACGGCGGGAAAATGCAGTTCAAATCTTTTCGCTCTGCAAGAATAGCCCGCAATCTGGAATTTGCAGCAACACCACCGCCGGCAACAACTGTTTTTAAGCCAGTGTCTTCAACGGCACGGAAAAGCCGGCTTGTTAAAGTTCTGCAGGCTGTTTCCTGAAAGGCTGCACACATATTTTCTGTTGTATGCTCATAACCTGGCTTCCAGAACATATCGCACTGATGAATAACGGCTGTCTTTAAGCCGGAAAAACTCATGTCATAGCGATGTTCTTCACCGTCAAGCTTTGGAACTGGAAAAGCACAGGCCTTTGGGTCGCCTTTTTTTGCAAGGTTATCAATGATTACGCCTCCAGGATAGCCAAGTCCGTAGAATTTACTTACTTTATCAAAGGCTTCACCAACAGAATCATCAACTGTTGTTCCTAAAACTTCTATATCGTCAAAACTGTTTACCCTACAGATGATTGAATGACCGCCAGAAACCAGCAGCCCCAGATATGGATAAGGAATGTCATTCTGAAGATGTGCGGCGTAAAGATGTCCCAGCATGTGATTTACAGCGATAAAAGGCTTATTGCAGGTCCATGCAAGAGTTTTTCCAAAAGTTAGTCCTACTAATAGAGAACCCATTAATCCTGGCCGGTTTGTTGCTGCAACTGCATCAATATCATCCATTGTCATGTGAGCTTCTTCCAGAGCCTGCTTTACAACCGGCAGAATCCATTCCGCATGCTTACGGCTGGCAATTTCTGGAACTACCCCTTTATAAACCTGATGAAAAGGAATCTGCGTTGCTACAACATTACTTATTATTGTGCGGCCGTCTTCCACGATTGCAGCGGCTGTTTCATCACATGATGATTCTATTCCTAAAACTCGCATATATTTCCTCAATAATATAACTTTTCCACTTATTTTGGAGTAATTAAAGCTCCAGAATTAGACACGGTTGTAAATTTGTAACCTTTTTCTATTAATAGCGGGTACATTTCGGCAAGAATTCCAGGGAGAATTTCTGCGGACCACACGTGTCCTATCATTATAGCACCCCCCTTTTTATTTGCAATAGCAACGCCTTTCATGATTTCGCTGATTATGTCGGCACGGGCTTTTTTGTTATCAAGGAAAACGTTGCGTTCATAATAAGAATATCCTAGTTCTCTGGCAACGTAAGGCACTTTTGTTTCAACATTTGTGCGGGAATCAAGAAAATATATGCCTTCATCACTGCAGGCTTTCATTACATAACTCATCTGTTCTGCATTTGCAGTAATAAGAGAACCTTCGTGGTTATTCATGCCGGTAACTGGCGCAATCTCATTGATATTCTGAAAAAGCAAAGCCCTTATTTCATCTTCAGACATACCTGGTTTTATAGCACCTTCGCCAGGATTTACATTCTGATTTACCGACTGCATTGGCTGGTGAAGAATCAGTTCATTTCCACTGGCACGAACCCGTACAGCAGCTTCCTTTGAATGAGCCAAACGGGGAAGAACCGCAACAGTAACAGGAAACGGCAATGATACACATTTTTCCAGCTGATTAAGATTCTGCCCCCCATCATCAAAAATGATTACCAGTTTCGCACCTGGCGCAGCCTGTGGAATTACAGGAATATCAGAAGGCTTAGCCTCTTTTTTTTGTTTTAATTCGTCTGATTTTCTCTGTTCATAAGGAACAGGCGGTTTATCTGTCTTTTTTTCAGAAACTTCTAAAACTTCTTGTTTTTTTTCAATATTATCAGAAGATTTTTTCTCTTCTTTTATATTTGATTTTTCGTTTTTTACATCTGATTTTTTTTCAGTTTTACTTTCTGGTCTATTTTCCTTTTTTGGAGACGCCTTTTTCGTTTCTTTTTCTGGAGAGAGAAGAATCCTGCTAGTATTTTCATCCTTTCTTAAATTTTCCTGTTTTTTAACCGGCTTTGTTATTTCAATCTTATGTTTTTCAGTTTTTTTTGCAACTCTTGACGATGACAAAGCATTTAAAATCAGAAGAGCAGAACAAAGAACCACAACAACAGCACTTAGTATGATTATACTGTTCAATGGTATATACACTTTTGACTTTTTTTTTCGCTTTGTTGAAGCAGGTTTTCGCCTGACTATTTTTTTACCCGTTTTTTTTGTCATTTTCAACTTCCGCTACTTTAAACTGTTCTTCGCATAAAAAATAAAAAGCGGCTGTCCAATAAGTTTGCATTACGGTGGTTGAGTTTATCGAAACCACCACATTCAGTGTGATGGTCATTTCGACAGGCTCAATGACCACTGCAATTTATACTTTTGGAACAACCGCTTTTTATTTTATTGATAAACTTCTCTCATGTCTAGAAATGATATTTCCAGACTTTTTTCCGGTGGAAAAACCACCCCTCCCTCTTTGTACCTTTTCTGATACCATTCTGCCTGAGCAGAAAACTTTCTCCGATGACCGTATCGATACAGTTTATGTTTTCCCAGAAGAAATATTTATCCTCAAGGCTCTCTACAGAATCATCATTATTCTTCTTTATGCAATATCCGTGCCAAGTACACATTTTTAATTATAGTAAACGTTTTTTGACAAAATATTTTTAAATAACCGCGGTTATTTCATAAAAAAGTACAAACCTTTATAACCGTATCTATATTTATACTATTTTCTTTATACATTGTATAAAAAATAATACTATCAATATATAGTATTACTCATAAATACCATATATTAATAGTATTTATAAAAAATATGGTAGTTTTTATTATGTTTTAGGTATTATTTTTCTTGTTTTCAGAATTGAACGGAATTACGGTATTCATTATAATTCAACTAGTACTTATAAAAGGAAGTGAGGATTTTTATGTATATCACATGTTTAGATTTGGAAGGTGTTCTTGTTCCAGAAATTTGGATAGCATTTGCAGATGCAACAGGTATCCCTGAACTTCGCAAAACAACAAGAGATGAACCAGATTATGACAAACTTATGAAATATCGTATTGCAATACTCAAGGAACATGGACTTGGTCTTAAAGAAATTCAGGATACAATTGCTAAAATCGATCCTTTACCAGGTGCAAAAGAATTTTTAGATGAACTTCGTTCGTGTACACAAGCAATAATTCTTAGCGATACTTTTGAACAGTTTGCCGCACCATTAATGAAAAAACTTGGATTACCAACCATATTTTGTAATACTCTTGAAGTTGCTCCAAACGGAGAAATCACAGGATACAAAATGCGCTGTGACAAATCTAAGTACACAACAGTAAAAGCTTTGCAGTCTTGTGGTTTTGAAACTATTGCTTCCGGTGATTCTTTCAACGACATTGGTATGATTGAAGCTTCAAAAGCAGGATTTTTATTCCGTACAACAGATAAAATTAAAGCCGATTACCCACAATATCAAGCCTTTACAGAATATTCAGAATTATTGAACGCAATAAAAAAAGTAATTTCAGAATAATTTTCATAAAACTGTATGGTAAGAAAAGAACTCTCTTTCCATACAGTTTTTTTTCAGCGTCGAAAAAATTATTGTTATTCGCCACTCTTATCATTACGATCAATGCCTCTGTTTTTTCAAAGACAAAATGACCGGAGTAATTTCGTATGGCAAAATAATTTTGTTGGTGTCTGTCTTACTCTTCAGGCAGAAAATATAAAATATATAAATCCGATGTTCAGAATTGCCGCTTTCTACCCTTTTTACAATACATTCAATGGAATGCAGCAGTTTCCAAAACAAACCATTCTGTATGCTTTTGACGTATTCACTGAACCAGCTTTTAAAACAAACATAAAGGAATACATTCGTTTTACTCTTACCTCTGGAATACATTATATGTATCAGCTCTCTGATGAATATCATCTGAATTATCCTGGAAGAGGAATTTCTGCAGGCATAGAACTTCCTGTTGCACGACATTGGAGTATTCTGAATAATGGCACAATTACATTGGATTATGCAAATTCAGGTACGAATAAAGATATTCAAAATTTTGATATTTCGTATCAATATCAGGCTTCCGATACAGCAAAAAAGGCTATAGCAGAAGGGCTTCTATTCATAAAATCAGAAAAAAACTTCCTGCTTCTTCCCAAATAGAAGAATCTGAAACAACAATTCAGGAAACAAATCAAATTTCAGATTTTACAGACCAGCATCAATAAGCTTATGTGCATAAAGAAAACAACCTGTTTCTATGATTAAAATCATCAGTCCGTAAACCTTTATGCACAGCTTTGTATTACTATCTCTTGGAATAATGTTTTTCCACATAAAATCTTTTTCAGTTCTGAAACAAAGAAAAATTATCAGATTATAAAGCAAAAGAATAAAAATAGAAATTTCAGAAGCTGTTACAATCTGAACATCACCTTCTGTTACACCAGTTATGAATTGAAGACCAGTAAATAAGGAAACACATACCAGTGAGTAAACACCACAATTCCAGACCGACTGAACATATCCTCCACTACCTGCAAAAATAGCTGACGTTCCAGTTGAGAAAAGCGAAAAAAGAAAAAAAGTCACAAAAATAAAACTTGTAAAAACGTAAAATAAACTCCAGCCCAAATCCTCAGAAGTTACAAAAAAAGCAAAGGATTCTACCGTTCTGCCTATCATTAACAGAGATACAGACAAAGTTAACATAAAAAAGACAATCCCTGTAATGCGCAATATCAATGCTTTTAAACCAGTCATATTATGCTTCTATTTCCGGAATTCTACGTTTTAACTCTGCCATAAACTGATCGCCAGAAACTCCCTGCCTTAAACAAGCAAAAAGACAATTATCACCGGCAACAGTTCCCAAAATTTCGTCCATATTCATATTATCCAGCGCATTTGAAACAGTATTTGCATGGCCTGGAAATGTCTTAATAACTACGATATTACCGCTCCAGTCAATGCTAACATATCCTCTAAGAAAATCCTGAACATAAATCAATTCTGATTCCTGTCGTTCATCTTCGCCAGGTAATGTATAAACATAGCCACTGTTACCATCAGCGATTTTTCCAACCTTCAAAAGCTTTAAATCACGGGAAAGAGTTGCCTGAGTAACTTCAAAGCCTTCTTTCTCCAGATATGCTAAAAGAGCTTCCTGACTTTCTATCCTATAATTTTTTATAAGCTTTCTTATAGCTTTTAGACGGGTAAGACGTTCTTTCACAGAAACCTCGAACAAAATGAATATTTATGCAAAAATTATACAATAAATATTCATTTTGTTTCAAGTTTTAATAACAAGACAAAAGAGTTACAAGCAGCTGTAATTCAGCATAATCTGCATAATTATCATAAATTTCAGAATTATTTTCTTGCAGCTTTAAATCAAAATCAGATAATTTCCCAGCTTTGTTAAGTTCCGTGTAAGAATCAAGCCTGTTTTTTTCAAGATTACTAGCATTTTGCATCGTTTTACAATAGGAATCATATAACAAAACATACCCTTCTCTTTCTTGTTTTGAACTTTTTTGACTGCGCAACAACTTCTGTTTCTCTAATAAAGTCATATTTTTATGAATGACCATTGAATCTATTGCGTTCAGACCAGCTTTTTGTTTTAATGGAATATTGAATGCAACATTTATATTCCAGTTTGCCTGTGAAAAGTCTGGAAAATCCTGCTGACTGTAAGGCGAATTAATTGAAAATCCTGCAGAAAAACTAGGAATTGAAGAACTGACAGATTCAACATAACTGAAATGATTTATGTCTAATGCAAGTAAATTTTGTTCATCCTTCAGAAAAGATTCTCTATGATATAAATTACAATATTCTTTCCATTTCTCTACAAAAGATTTCAAATCAAATTCCAGCAATAATTCTTCTGCTCCAAGTTCCATAAGACTTTTTTCAGCGGCTATATATTTGCCTTGTAACTCAACCTTTTCCTGAATAAATTTCAATTTTTCAGAAATCTGGTCATGCACATTTATTGCATTAATTTTTCCTAGAACAAATAGCTTTTCATAATCATCAGTCTGTTGTTCAAGCAAGCTTAATTTTTCTTCATAAAGCCTTAACATTCTTTTGTAATACAGATAGTTGCCCGCCTCAGAAACAAGACGGCATACACCTTTATTCAACGACAGCAGATACGAAATATCACTATTTTTTTTCCTGATTTTATAATTGTTCATTCCATAATTATGAAAAAGTTTTATGTAGCCAGGTGTATTAATCAGAGGAAAAGACAAAGAAACAGATTGAGATAATGAATATTTGAAATCATCTTCTTTACTGTCACTAAATTCCGCTGACAACAAACACTGCAATTTTGCTATTCCAGGAAGATTTTGTGTAATTTTTACTGTTGGAACACCTCTAAATAAGGTAAAATTATCTTCAAAATCTCCGTTAAAATCAGCATTTACGTATAAATTAATATCTGGCGCATAAAACAAACTGCAGCCACTTATATTTTTAAGTTCAAAATCATGGAGAGTTTTAGCCTCCTGAACAAAAGGAAGACTAAAAAAATCAGCATCCTTTTTCTGAGCATTTAACGAAAAATGCAGGCATAAGAATAAATACAAAAAAGATATTTTTTTCATACAGTGAAATCCAGTTTTTTAAGAAGAAAATACATCAGGCTTTGGTTTTCCAATATAATTCTGGCATTTACTTCAAAACCAGGTTTTATCTGATAGGAAATTCCTTTTTTATTGCGTAGTTCCATAGAATTTACATCTGCATAAACAGTGAAAAACAAAGCCCCGGAATCAGAAATTTGAGAATCTGGCTGTATGATTTGAAGAGTACCGTCGATTCCCTTATATTCTGAATAAGGAAAAGCAGGAAAACGCAATTTGACTTTCTGCCCGACTTCAAGTTTTCCCATCTTTTCTGCAGGAACATGAAGTTCAATACGGCATGTTTTTTCTGCACAAGGAACAATATTCAGAACTTTTTGATCAGAAAAAATATAGTCTCCTGGATTCAATGACGAAATTTCCTGAACATAACCTGCTATCGGAGAAACCAGCATAAGATTTTCAATGGAAATATCAATCTGCTTTAACTGCTGGTTCAAATTTTCCTGCTGAATTTTAAGAGAATCTAATTCCTGTCTTACTCCGCTGATAAAATTTTTACAGAACTCATTTAGTTCCAATTCTGCAAATTCATAGTCAAATTTCAAAGACTCAATATTACTTTTTGTTGTAGAAGATTCAGGTAATTCAGATTCAAGATTATATAAGTATTCCATGCGTTGAACTTTTGCTGTCAACAACTTCTTTTCCGCCAGAAAAGCTTCATATCTTGCTTTAAAAGTTTCGTTGTTATCCTCAAAAAAATCTGTTTGAATCTCATAATTGCGAATAATATCCTGCAACCCCGCAACATTTGAATTCACTTCGGAAAATTGAGCATTAAGCGCAGTTCGTTGAGCTTCAAGAGCATCTCCTTTTATTGCCAGCAGTTTTTGACCGCTATTAACGAATTCCCCAGGTTTATAGAATAAGCTTTCGATTTCTCCAGAAGTTATGTTATTGACAGAAGAAATATTACATTCAGGTCTTACTATACCGTTAGATTTTATTACTTCATCAATATGCCCAAAAATCATAAAACAAATAATCGAAACTACAAAACTAAAAATAATCCACAAAACAGAATGGAAAAATGCAGGTTCCTTATATTGCAATACTTCCATGGAATTTTCCATGTATCGTTCAGGATAAATAACTATCTTCTTCATGTTGAGCCTTCCACATTTCGTAATATTTTCCTTTTTTTTCAAGCAGGAATTTATGATTACCTCTTTCAACAATTCGACCTTTATCAAAAACAAAGATGTTATCACAATTTTTAATTGTAGAAAGACGGTGAGCTACAATTATCATGGTCGTACTTCTGCTGGTTTTTCCTATCGTTTCCATAATCGCTTTTTCTGAAATACTATCAAGACTTGCAGTAGCTTCATCTAAAATCATAAGAGACGGATTTCTAAGCAAAACTCTGGCAAGAGAAATTCGTTGTCTTTCACCACCAGAAAGAGTTGCTCCTTTTTCTCCAACTTTTGTATTATATCTGTCAGGAAGTCGTTCAATAAAACCATCGGCCTCCGCTGATTTTGCAGCACAAAGAACATCCTTTACTGAATAACCATCTGCACCCCAAATAATATTTTCAAAAATTGTTCCACTAAAGAGCAAAACTTCCTGAGGAACGTATCCTATGCACTTTCTATAAGATTTTGTATCTATATCATCACTATTTACATCATCAATACAAAGAGAACCTTTATCAGCTTTATAAAATTTCATCAGAAGCTTTGTCATAGTAGTTTTCCCGGAACCAGAAGTACCCACAAATGCAACCTTTTGACCCGGCAAAATCTTTAATGAAACATTATTTAATGCAGTTCCTCTTGTGCCATACGAAAATGAAAGATTTTTAACTTCGATTTTCCCTTTTATTTTTTCGAATTCAACAAGATTCTTCTCTTCTTCAGCTTCTTCATTCATATCAAGAATTTCGCCTAACCTGTCAGATGCAATAAGAGCCTCCTGAAGGGACTGCTGCAAAGTCAACAGTCTTGCCAAAGGACCAAGAAAATAACCTGACAAAGTAACAAAAGAAATTAACTGTCCAAGCGATAAACTGCCATTAAATATCATAAGACTTCCAGACCAATACAAAGCAAGAGTTCCTAAACTTGAAATAAGATGTTGTAAAGAATTCTGAACATTCGACATGGTGCCTAGTCTCATAGACTTACGAACGCAGTTTACAATTTTACTTTCCGCTCTGGAAAAAGCAGACTGTTCCGAAGACAAAGCTTTTATTGTAGCAATGCCGTTTACACTTTCAACTAAAGATGATTGCTTGTCAGCTTCCATAACAGCCATTTCTTTAAGACTTGTCTGAAAAGGCTTAATAAATAGCCACACAATTATCGTTGAAAAAACAACTGGAATTATTGCAACAACCAGCAGCCTAGAACCAAACATAAACAGGAAAAAACCACCAACAACAAGCATACAGGCATCAATTACAACAGAAAGAGTTGTAGATGATACAGTATGTCTAATAGTCTGCGTATCTCCAATTCTAGAAATAATTTCTCCAGTTTTTCGACTAGTAAAAAAATTCATTGGCAAATGCAAAATATGCCTGAAATAATCACAAATTAAAACCATGTCAATTTTGTTGCTCATAACATTCATAAGCTGGTTTCTTGAAAATTCAGTAAGTACTTGAAAAATTACAACAACCAGATATGCAAGAGAGCAAAGTGTCAACGTATTTTTTAACTGCGAATAAAGCACGTCATCTATTAAAAACCTGAAATAAAATGCAGAAGCAGCACCAAGCAGACTAAGCAAAAGTCCTGCAATAAAGCATTCTATTATTGTCTTTTTGTACGGAACAATCAGATACAAAAATCTCTGAAAAAGACCCTTTGTTTCTTTTGTACGTTGAAATCGTTGTTCTGGCAAAACAACAAAAAATATACCTGTCCATATTTTCTTAAAATCCTCAAGTGCCATTTTTTTAACACCATCAGCGGGATCTGCCACAATCACTTTATTTCTGCGAACACCATATACGATAACATAATGATCAATAACATCTTTCTTTACGTGACATATAACAGGAAACGGAATATCTTCGCTCAATTCATGATTTTCGCTCATCATACCACGACAACTCATTCCAAGATTTTCTGCACCCTTAACGATACCCAATCCAGAAGTTCCCATAGCATCAGTTCCAGCATAAAATCTGATTCTGTTTATAGACACTTTTTTTCCATAATATTTTGCTACAGAAGCAATACATGCAGCTCCACAATCAGTTTCATCATGCTGCATTACCAGAACAACTTTTTTCACAATTTTACCTACATAATACCTAAAGCTTTTGCCCAGCCACAAAGCAGCGCATAATTTGCACTGTATCCAGAGTTATAGCAGCCAGAACTTGTAGTGCGATACGATGTTGTTGTTGAGTAATTTGGAGTACTAACAGTACCACAAGAATAACTGCTTGAAGTTGATCTAGAAGAAGAATACGCCCCACCATAATTATAATTAGTACTTCCGCCTCCACTTCCTCCGCTGTAACCACCATTTACATCCAAAAGTGATTCCACATCCAATACTGCATACTGCTTATGCAAAGTTTTCATTCTTGACCTCCTTAATTTGCCCAGAACGTTTATAAATTACTGCACCATACGGCACAGTTTTTTCCATAACAAAATGTTTTTTATAATCACAATCCCAATCAGAACAGTTTATAAGCTTCCAGTCCTTTTCATTTTCCATCTGAAAAGTTTGCCATGAATAAGGCTGCCCTTTTTTAAATAAGACGAGAACATCGTCTGCTGCAATTCTTTCCAATTCCATCAATGCACCACATGGATCAAGAACAGATTCCCATGCACCAGCAACAATAACCTTGTCAAATTCGTTATTCTTAAACGGAAGGCATTCCAGACGGACAGTTATTCCATCACGACTTTCATTCAATACAGATACAAATTTAATATTGCCCTCAAAAGTAACATCCTCCGGCTCATAATTACCTGTTATCACAAGAATTTTTTTACCGTTATCCTCAGGTTGTAATGCGTTAAGAATCATAGATGATGAAATTCTTTCCATTTCCGCACAATGAATTTTTTCTACATCATTAGATTTTTTATACGCATCAAGAACCTTTCGCTGTTCCAGTCTGTAAGCAGAACTGATTTGCGAAATCCTATCACTTGCAATTTGTCTGTAAATATACAAATGAGCTTTTACACAACGATTCCAGGTCCATTCTTTTGCAGTTTTAATTGCGTTATCTTTAATCAAGCCAAGCTTGTCATAATCAAGGACAGCATCACGTATTGTACGAACCATTTCTTCCGGATTACGCGAAAGCTTAATACAGTTACGTCCAGGTTCTGCATACATATCCATACCTAAGCCTTCAGGAATTAAAGTGACAGCACCACTAGCCATTGCTTCCAGACCTGTAAAACCAAACGGTTCATAACGACTAGGCATAACAACAATGTCAGATTCCGCATAAGCATCATATAAAGCCTGTCCTTCTAGAAATTCCGGTTTTTCAAAAAGGCTCAAATCCTGACCGAAATCAATTGTTCCACGCCCATAAAGATGAAATTTCACATTATTTTTCTGTTTAAATCGTTTCCCCAATTTGTTGACAGCATAAATAAAATCGTAATAGCCCTTCTGCACATCTTCAAACCGGCCAAAATAACTTACATTCAGAACACCATCACCACGTTTTTCTCTCTTATTTGAATAAAATTTTTCTACCCGTAAACCAAGCGGAAGAACCACTGGAGAGCATTTTCCGCCAGCAACCTGCATCACGCTTCCTGCTGCAAAATCAGAATATGCCGCAACCACAGAAGAATTTTCCAAAGCACATCGCTCAACTTTAACTTCCTGGAAATAAATATCATTCATGGAGTTAGAAGTTAGCAAATCTGTAAAAATCAAATGTGACGAATAAAAAACATTTTTTTCAAACCTGAAAGGAAGATATGTCTGACGATCATTGCAATGAATAACATCAGGTTTAAAACTCTTGATTAACGGATCAAGCTGAGCCCTAAACGAAGCCGCAACCTCCAAAATCTGTGCATCCGGTGAAAAAGCCTCAAAAATACGATTTGGCGCAAAAACATAATCCACAGTTTCATCTGGAACAGGCAAAGGTCCTTCACGCAAATGAAAATAAACACATACAACATCCGCATAACGTCGCAATTCACGAACATATTCACGAGTGAAAGTACCTAACCCACCATATAAAAAACCAGGATGTTCCGTCGTAACAAATAATACTCTCAATTTCATACCACCGTTTTTTAATTTCAGAAGCCGTAAAAACTTCTCGCTATATATAAAGTAATTTTTTAACGAATTCTGCAGTGTATAAAAAATAAAATTAATTTTTATTTGCATTTTTTATGAAATTACACTATATTTATGTAAAGGGTATTATATTTAGAAATATTTCAGAGGAAATTATGATTACAGACGGAACACACACATATCAGACAAAAGGCAGCTGTGCACGCACTATTACATACACAGCAAAAGAAGGTAAGATTTACGACATTCAGTTCAACGGAGGTTGCAACGGAAATTTAAAGATGCTTTCAAAGCTGCTGGAAGGAATGGATGCAGAAGAAATTGTAAAAAAATGTGGAGGAAATCTCTGCGGAGCAAAAAGCACCAGCTGTGCAGACCAGCTGGCAAAAGCACTCAGCGAATAATCTTTGGTTCAAGGAAATCTACCCACATCTTCTCGTTCCAGTGGAATTCCTTCATAAATTTGTTGTTTAGCATTCCAAAGCCATGCTTGCCCCATTCATAAACCGCAAGCTGGCAGTCAATGTTCTTTGCTTTCATGGCATCGTATAATGCAAAACTGTTTCTATAATCAACAATCGGATCATCTTTGCAGACAACAATATAACCTGGCGGCATATCATCAGGAATCTGCAGCTCCATGGAAAATTCGTTTTTCCGCTGTTCCGACTGGTTGTTTCCCAGCAAACTTTTTCGCGACCATCTGTGAGCAAGTTCGTCATTCATGGAAACAACAGGATACACAGGAATTACAAAATCAGGGCGCAGGCTTACTGAATGATTCACGCCGATTTTTTTCAGTTCATCATGGCTTTCCCAGAATGCCCCCGCCATAGTAACAAGATGGCCGCCTGCGGAATAACCAATAACACCAACCTTGTTCACGTTAATGCCATAGTCTTCAGCATTTTCACGCACCAGCTGAATGGCTCTCTGCACATCCTGCAGCATTGCCGGATGATGATATTTGTTCTCTGCAGTGCGGTACCGCAGAGTAAAAGCCGTAACACCCTTGCTTGCAAACCATTCCGCAGATTTATAACCTTCATTAAAAAGACCAAGATGATGATAACTTCCACCAGGACAAATTATTACCGCAGCCCCAGTATTCTCTCCCCTGGCAGGATGCACATACATCACAGACTTAACATGCTTCATTGAAGTAATATTTTTCCACAAAAAAATTGGTTTACCGCTGCCCGCAAAACATAAACTGCACCAGAAAAACATAATCAAACAAAAAAAACTCTTTTTCATACTATTATAATACAATTTTTTCTATTGTTTTTCACCGTTAAACGTTACAATAATACAAATGAAACGTTTTCGTCCCCTGGATTTTGTAATTCTCGTACTTATTCTTACTGCAGCATTTTTTTCAATAAAAACAGCAGCCACAAAAAAAGGAAGTTACGTTTTCGTTCAAGCCGATGAAAAATCATATCAGTTCGCACTTTCCAAAGACAGAATTTACAAAGTCCAAGGTCCACTGGGCTTTACAACCTTCCAGATTCAGAATCAAAAAGTCCGGATCTTAGATTCCCCTTGCCCCGGAAAAACCTGCATAAATCAAGGCTGGCATTCTCCTCTGGTATGCCTCCCCAATAAAGTCATCATCACAATAGAAGATTACGGAGAATTTGATGCAGTTTCAGAATAAAAATCAGATTGCCTGGCTAACCGCACTCACGCTGCTTTTTTCGTATGCAGAAATGCTTTTGCCCCGAACAGTTCCTTTTTTCCGCCTTGGCTTAGGAAACGCCGTAATTCTGGCAGCCCTGAACCTGAACTTTTCCAGTTTTTTTCTTCTTACAATCCTCAAATCTATAAGCGCAAGTCTTATGGCTGGCACACTTTTTTCGCCATTTCTGCTGCTTTCTCTTACCCAGTCAGTTTTTAGCGGCCTTCTGATGTATTTTCTCTTCCGCCTGAACCGGCTTTTCCGCCATCGTCCTCTGAGCCTTTACGGAATTTCCCTTGCAGGTGCCGCCTTCAGCGCCCTTGTGCAGATTTTTCTTTCCAGCCTTTATCTTGGCGCTGGAACGATGAGCCTTCTTGGGCCAATGCTGTTTTTTTCAGTTCTGTCTGGAATCATCACCGCCATTACAGCAGAATTTTTCTTTGATTTAAAGGACGGGGAAAGCCTTCCCCTCGTTACAGCCAAAACTGCAGTTTCGCCAGGCTCAACCACAGTTTTGTCTTCCACTACCCCTTCTGCGGGGACACCCCGCAACGCCCCGTCCCGCAGAAATACAGTAATCCTTGCCTCTGCCATATTAATTTTTGCGGCATCAGTATTTTTCATAAAACCGCTCATAATACTGGCCGCCGCCATGCTAATCTCACTTGTTCTTCAAAAAATCAGCGGCAGAAAAATACATCTTTTTCCTCACCTTTCGTTATGGCTTTTTGTAATAATTTCTTCGCTTTTTTTACCGGAAGGAAAAATAATTTATAAAATCGGAAATCTACCAGTCACTCAAGGCGCACTCTTAAGCGGAATCACAAAAGCAATACGGCTTTCTACAGTGAGCGCATTAAGCCAGTGCGCCGCAGCTTTGCGTCCTTCAGGCAATTCCCTGATTGCCATTACGTTAGATTACTATCGCCAGATGCAGGACACCTTTCAAAAAGCTTCAGGAAGTTTAATTCATCGCATCAAGAAAGCTGTAAATCAACACATTCCTCAGCAAAATCAGAAAGAACAGTAATTTTCTCAGCCAGCCCTCTGGAATAAATCAGTTTCTTTTCTTTTGTGATGATTATAAAGTCAAAATCTTTATTATTTTTCCAGAATTCAACAGCTTTGTCTGTTCCCATAACAAACAGCGCCGTGCTCAAAGCATCGCCGTACATTCCGCTTTCACACACTATAGTTACGCTGGCAATTTCGTTTTCCACAGGCTTACCTGTATTTCCGTCAAAAATGTGAATGTAAGATTTTCCGTCATCGGCAGTAAAATTCCGTTCATAGCCGCCGCTTGTTATCACCGCCTGATTATTGATTTTTACACCGCAAACAACATTTCCGTCCCAAGGATTTTTTATTCCGACATTCCAGTCCTTTCCCTCTGGATTTGCGCCAATCACCTGAATATTTCCGCCTAAATCAAGAAGTGCCGATTCTATGCCATACTGACGCAAAATGCGAACAGCTTCATCCCCGGCAAAACCTTTTCCAACAGAGCCAAAGTCAAGCATCATCTCTTTTTCAGTAAAAAGCAAAAACTTTCCATCGTCAGCCTTTGATTCCAGCTTTACTTTCGTAAAATCAGTATGCGTAAGAAGTTCAGTTATTTCACTTTCAGAAGGAACACTGTAATTTCCTGTTGTAAAGCCCCATGCAGAAATTACAGGAAAAAGCGCCGGGTTTAATGCGCCTTCAGTTTTTTCCGCCATTCTAAGGGCAAATTCAGTAAGCCGGTATGTATCTTCAAAGATTTCAATTCCCTGCCCGCCAGAATGATTCACTCTGTAAACGTCGCTGGTTTCGATTGTGGTAGAAATTCGACTTTCCAGCTGCTCAATCCGTTTCTTTACTACGCTGTTTGCCTTTACACAATTTTTTCCGTAGGAACGAATCGTCATAAAGGTGTTCATTGCTTCAAAGGCGCAGCTGTCGCTGGATTTTTCGCAGGAAACAAAAAATAAAAGTGCAAAAACGGAGAGTGCAAAAAAAACAAAAGTTCTGAACAATGTAAAATTCTTTTTCATAAATCTATCTTAAATCGTAATCAATTCCATGCAAAGCAGATTTTAACTCATCATCACCAGAAAGTACCACCAGTGTTTCCAGAATATTTTCCGAAGTACACCAGTAGTCAGGATAAAAGCCATAGCCTTCACCGTGCCAGGACGGAAACCGTTTAAGAATATTTGTAAAATCCGAAATCGGAATATTAACATTAACCTTTGATTCAGGAAGACAGTAGCTTTTAACATCACCATAAGAAATACATCCATTTGTATTTTCGCCAATTACATAAACCTGAGCATCTTCATCAAACATAAGACGGGCATATAGAATCGCCAGTTCTGCAGCCGACGCAGAATTCCTGTCTGCAATTATGATGATTTTTCCATTAAATGCACTTTTTTTAGGAATCCTTATATTTTTTTTATTACTTTCGTGCATATAACGATACTTTATATAATCACCATAATCGTATTTTCGTCGCTGTGGAACTTTTTTTTGTTCTTCCAAAAGCTGTTCCAGATATCTTAGTTCCTTATCTGCATTATTCTTTGAAACAGCCATATTTTCCACATTATTTTTATACTTTTGAAGCCATGCCGGACTTTCTACAGTAATTGCTCCCGTTAATTTAGGCTGCAAAAGATTCTCCATATAGCACACATAAAAATTATAGCTTTGCTTATCTGTCATTTTACCTGCTGTTTTCCAGTCTATTCCTGAATACAAACCAAAATAAAACATCTCCAGAAAATCTGGGTAACCTCCACCATTGCTTCGTAAATCAATAATCAGATTCTGTTTATCTTTGTTTTTTATGCCAAAACTAGAAAAAAGCTCTAAAGCAACTTCAGCACTTTTTACCGTATTTTCATATCTGCCGTAAATAAAATGAGTCAATGAAACATAAGCAGAATTTTTTGTTATTTTTTGACCAACTCGCACCGAATCGTGTTTTTTTATGGCAGGATAATTTTTTACCGGTACATAAACAGTTTTACCGTTAGAAACAAGTTTCAAATATTTTTCCTGCCTGTAATTTATGATTCCAAGTCTGTAAACCCGCTGTCCATTCAAAATATATGGAAAAAGATTTTCTTCAGAAATTTCAATTTCATCGCCTTTTTTAACTTCTTCCGCATCACTTTCCACAACAAAAAAAGTCTGTTTCTCATCATCATTATCAGATTTTTTCGACAGACAATAGACATCAGAAAAATACACAGTATTTTCGCCGCTAAGCCACCATCTTTCATCATAACCAAAAAAGATAAAATGACGATCCCTGATTTTTTTTTTCAAGAAAATTTGTAAGAGTGTGAATATAGTCATCAGTAGAAATCCGGTCGTAGGAATAATAATAATCGTCAACCTGCTCTGCAAAAGTCTCAAGATTCAACCCCCGCTTAACCGCATCTTCATATCCAGCATAAGCCGTTGAAATCAAATAATTAAGAGCATTTACATCATTCTGAAGATCTTCATATGAAAAAAACTGTGGAGTTCCTTCATTATTCCAATTCAAATAAATATTGCGATATTCCACCGGAGTCACCTCCATGGGAACAAGCTGTTTTACATTCTTACCCGCAGCAAAACAGAAAAATTGACTGGCAAAGAAAACTAAAAAAGCAAAACTTTTTTTAACAAATAAACTCTTCATGTCCTAATTATAAAGAAAATTTCCTGAAATTTCAATTTTCACAGAGAACCTGCAATCTTGAAAAATTCATCACAAAATCATATTCTATAGAAGAACAGTGACCTTACGGCATTGATTCCCGCGCGTTGCGCAAATTTTAAGCTCTTTTAAGACTTGACCTAAAAGGCAGGTACTATGACAACTTTAGACTTCTTGAAATTCAAACAGGAAAACAAAAAAATTTCCATGATTACGTGCTACGACGCCACTTTTGCGCGAATCGTAGATCAAACAGACATTGACTGCATCCTTATCGGTGACAGCTGCTCAATGGTTATGCACGGCGAAAGCACTACCATTCCCGCAAAAATGGAATGGATGGTGGAACACACCCGCAGCGTTCGTAACGGAACTTCAAAATACATTGTTGCAGACATGCCGTTTTTAACAACCCGCAAAGGCATAGAATATGCCACAGACTGCGCAGGACAGCTTCTTGTTGCCGGCGCTAACTGCGTTAAAATCGAAGGCGTTTTCGGCCAGGAAGAAATTCTCCGTCACCTTGTAATGAGCGGAATTCCAGTAATGGCACATCTTGGACTTACACCACAGTTTTATCAGGCATTCGGCGGACACAAAATGCAGGGAAAAACTGACAAGGCTGCAGAGAAAATCATAGAAGAAGCAAAAAAAGCCGAAGAACTTGGATGCTTCTGTGTCCTTCTTGAATGTATTCCGGCAGCCCTTGTAGAGCGCATCTCTAAAGAAATTTCCGTCCCTACAATCGGAATCGGTGCCGGTCTCAACGTAGACGGTCAGGTTCTCGTCCTTCAGGATATGCTTGGCTTCAGCGGCTTTAAACCACGTTTTGTGCGCCAGTACCTGAACGGACTGGACCTTATAAAAAGCGCCCTCAACAAGTACGCCAGCGACGTTCACGATGCAAGCTTCCCTGGACCAGATGAGATTAAATAGAACATTGTTTTACGGTTAAAATGTAAATAAGGAAAATATTATGACAATTATCAGAACACCAGCAGAGTTCATGAAACTCCGCGAAACATTGAATAACAAAAAAATCGGATTCGTACCAACTATGGGCGGACTCCACAACGGTCACCTTTCACTGGTAAACCGCGCAAAATCAGAAAACGAAATTACAGTAGTTAGCGTTTACCTGAACGAAACTCAGTTCAATGACAAAAACGACCTTGTAACATACCCTGCAAACTTTGACGACGACTGCGCACTTCTGGAAAGTGCCGGCGTTGACTATCTTTTTGCCCCAAGCTATGCAGTTATGTACCCGGACGATTACCGTTACATGGTGACAGAAAAAGATTTTTCTAAACTCCTTTGCGGTGCAAAAAGACCTGGCCACTTTGACGGCGTTCTCACAGTCGTAATGAAGCTTTTAAACATCGTCCGCCCTGCAAACGCATATTTTGGCGAAAAAGATTTCCAGCAGCTTACCCTTCTTCGTGGCATGGTTGAAGCTTTCTTTATGAACATCAATCTTGTAGGCTGCCCAATCGTTCGCGAAAAAAACGGACTTGCAATTTCCAGCCGCAACAGAAAACTTAGCCAGCAGGGACTTGCTCTTGCGCCAAAATTCCACGAAATTCTTGCTGCCGGCGGCACAGAATCAGAAATCGCCTCAAATCTTGAAAAAGCAGGCTTTAAGGTTGATTACGTTACAAAGCACAACGGACGCCTTTATGCCGCAGTTTTCCTTGAAAATGTGCGCCTGATTGATAATCTGTAAGGAGGACGCCTGCCCTACGGCCGCAAGACCTTGCGTCCTACCCCTCTAGGGGCTGTCCCAAAAGTAATGAGTGTAGCGCTCATTGAGCCCTTCGACAGGCTCAGGAACCACTCGTCGAAATGACTGCTACACTAAATGTGGTGGTTTCGATAAACTCAACCACCGTAATGCAAACTTATTGGACAGCCT
>JAFOCI010000029.1 GCA_017381365.1 Treponema sp. | reverse complement strand
GGGCTGTCCCAAAAGTAATGAGTGTAGCGCTCATTGAGCCCTTCGACAGGCTCAGGAACCACTCGTCGAAATGACTGCTACACTAAATGTGGTGGTTTCGATAAACTCAACCACCGTAATGCAAACTTATTGGACAGCCTCAACGCCCCCTTCAATAAAATAGATAGGAGTTTGCCATGTCAAAAAACATTCTGCTTCATGTAACAGGATCCATTTCTGCTTTTAAGGCCTGTTCCCTTACAAGTCTGCTTGTAAAAAATGGCTTTGATGTCCGTGTAATTCAAAGTCAGGATTCCCTGAACTTTGTCGGCAAAGCAAGTTTTGAAGGCCTAAGCCACAACAAAGTTCTTACCAGCATGTTTGACGGCGACGATCCTATTCCGCACATTCATCTGGCTCAGAACTGGGCAGACCTTATCATAAGTTACCCATGCAGCGCAAACACAATCAACCGTCTTGCCTGCGGTCTTGCTGACGATCTTTTTGGAGCAGTTTGTCTTGCAAACAACTTTAACAAGCCTCTTTTGATTGCACCAGCCATGAACACCCAGATGTACAACCACCCAAGTGTTCAGGAAAGCCTTAAAAAACTGGAAAACTGGGGCGCAAAAATCCTTCCCTGCGGAGAGGGCGAAATGGCCTGCGGCACAAAAGGCATAGGCCGTCTTCTGGAACCAGCGGATGCATTCAAAATTATTCAGGAGACCCTTAAATAATGAAAGTTTTAATTACCGGTGGCGGAAGCGAGGAACCAATAGACAATGTCCGCTCAGTCTGTAATTTTTCAACAGGCCGCACAGCCTCGTTCCTTGCTGATTTTTTTGCTGACTCTGGATTTGAAGTGACTGCCCTTATGGCAGAAAAAGCCGTAAAGCCTTCCAGAAGCATAACCCGTGTGCTCACTTATAAAACCTTCGCTCAGCTGAAATCAGCCCTTGAAGAAGAATGCCGCACCGGTCATTACAACGCCATCATCCACGCCGCAGCCGTAAGCGACTACAGCCCAGAAACAATCCAGGTTGACGGAAAATCTTACAAAGCCGGAGAAGTTTCAAAAGTTCCTGCCGGCACAGAACTAGTCATCCGCATGAAAAAAAATCCAAAGCTTGTGGACTCCCTCAAGAAAAACGCAGGAAAAGACTGCACCATTATAGCCTTCAAGCTTACAAGCAATGCCACTGTTCCAGAACGACAGGCCGCTGTAAACAAGATTTTTTCCGCAAACAGCGAAAAGTCTCTTGTTCCAGACCTGGTGGTTTCAAATGACTTAAGCGAAATCACCGCAGCAGCCCACCCCTGCACCCTCTACAAAAACAACATGACCGTAGCAGGAACCGTACAAAACCTGAAAGAACTGGCAGATTTCCTCTGCAAATATATAAAAGGAGAAAAATCGTGATCTTAACTCTGGACGTAGGAAACACACAAATCACCGGAGGTCTCTGGGACGAAGACAAGCTGGTCCTTACCTTCCGCCGCACAACCGCCGTAGGAAACAGCTCCGACGAAATCGGCATATTCATGCGCTCAGTTATCCGCGAAAACGGATTCCACTGGCAGAAAATCGACAGAATTGGAATCTGCAGCGTAGTTCCTTCGATTAATTATTCACTTTCTTCCGCCCTTACAAAATATTTCACAAACAATGTACTCTTCATTCAGGCCGGAATTAAAACCGGATTGAAAATCAAATACGCAAACCCAAAGGAAATTGGCGCTGACCGTATCGCCGGCGCCATCGGTGCTGTTGCCCTTCACCCAGGAAAGAATCTTGTGATTATCGACATGGGAACAGCTACAACAATCGACTGCGTTACAAAAAACAGTGAATATCTTGGCGGAGCTATTCTTTCTGGTCTTAGAATCAGTATGGAAGCCCTTGCAACAGGAACCGCCAAACTTCCGTCAGTAGAAATCTCAAAACCCGACCATGTCTGCGGCACCAGCACAATCGAAGCAATTCAGTCAGGACTTTTCTATGGCAACGCCGGCGCCCTCAAAGAATTCATCTATCTTTACGAAAAAAATGTTTTTAAAGGCGAAAAGCCTTACGTTCTTGGCACAGGGGGTTTTTCCCGCATCTTCGAGCAGTACAACATTTTCAACGAAATCAGTCCCGAACTCATTCTTCTTGGCGTAAAAAAAGCTCTGGAGCTGAATAACTAATCTCATGGCGCTCCCTGCAGTATCCACATCACTATCGTGCCGTGAATACTGCAGGTCGGGCGTTCCGGGGCCCGCCTACGGCTCGGTCTTTTTGCCTGCAAAGCAGTCAAAAATCCTGCTCCGCACCCCTCCATGCCCTAGCGCATTCACAAACTTATATCAGTTTGGCCCCTCCTTCTGACCGGTAGTATTTTCATAGATGCAAATAAAATAAAAAAAACTTGCTATCCTTACGACACTTCATTATAATTTGTTTTAACGTATAAATATTCACAGGAGTGTATAAATATGCAGTCTGAAATCAAATTTATTGACGGTGGCGTAACAGCAGCCACAGGTTTTACCGCAAATGGCGTATTAAGTCATATCAAAGCAAGCCGCAAAACAAACGACACAGCTTTGATATATTCAGAAAAAATGTGCAGCGCAGCCGGAGTTTTCACTCAGAACCGGGTAAAGGCAGAACCAGTTAAACTCACAAAAAAGAATATCGCCAACGGACGGATTCAGGCTGTAATTGCTAACTCTGGAAACGCAAACTGCTGTACAGGAGAGCAGGGAGCAAAAGTTGCTTACCACATGGCCCAGCTGGCAGGAAAGGAACTGGGAGTTTCTCCAGACGACGTAATCGTTTGTTCAACAGGTGTAATCGGTCAGCAGCTTCCAGTAGAAAAAATCGAAGAACACATCTCAGAACTGGCAAAGGGACTTTCAAAAGAAGGTCACAAAGAAGCACGCATTGCAATCATGACAACGGACACTCAATACAAAGAAGTTGCCGTAGAAACTACTATCGGCGGCAAAACTGTAAAAATGGGCGCAATGTGCAAAGGTTCAGGAATGATTCACATTAATCTTGGAACAATGCTTTCTTTCATCACGACAGACTGTGCAATCAGCCCTGCAATGCTGGAAAAAGCTTTGCGCGATACAGTTGCCGGCACTTACAACTGTGTTTCAGTTGACGGCGACACTTCTACAAATGATACACTCGTAATCCTTGCTAACGGTATGGCAGGAAACGCAGAAATCACTTCTGAAAATGACGACTACAAGGCTTTCCAGGCTGCCCTTTACTCCATGTGTGAAGTTATGGCCATGAAGATTGCAGCCGACGGCGAAGGTGCAACTCGTCTTATTGAATGTACTGTGCAGGGTGCAAAAGATGTTGATACAGCACGCGGTCTTGCAAAGGAAGTTATCGGTTCAAACCTTGTAAAAGCCGCAATGTTCGGAAAAGACGCAAACTGGGGACGTATTCTTTGCGCGATGGGTTACTCTGGCTACGAATTCACACCAGAAAAAACCTGCGTATACTTCTCCAGCCGCACAGGTGCAAAACGCTACTTTGACTCGGCCTCTGGTGTAAAACCAGAAATTTCCGGCTGTGACAAGTGCGGTGGCAAAATCGAAGTATTCCACAACGGTGTACCTTTGAATTTTGATGAAGATAAGGCAAAGAAAATCTTAAGCGAAGAAGCTGTAGAAATTCTTGTAACTTTGGAAGACGGTTCTGCCGAAGGTAAAGCATGGGGCTGCGATTTGACTTACGATTACGTAAAGATTAACGGAGATTACCGTACATAAGACGTACATATAAAATGCGAGCAGTGCGCAGCATTTTATATGACTTGATAAAATAGAAAACTTCGTTCAGAAGTTTTCCAAATTCCTTTTCAGGAGACTTTCATGGCAGATTTAGAACTACAGAACGATGAAAATCGCGGAAGAACTTTAGATAACGAACACTGGTCTGATGTACTCATTCAGGCTATGCCATATTTCAAGCAGTGGGTTGGAAAAACCGTCGTTGTAAAATACGGCGGAAACGCAATGCTTAACGAAGAACTTAAGCAGGCCGTAATGAAGGACATAGTTTTGCTCCATACAATTGGTATCAACATTGTTCTTGTTCACGGAGGCGGACCAGAAATCAATAAAATGCTTGAAAAAGTTGGAAAAGAATCAAAATTTGTAAATGGTCTTCGCTATACAGATGCAGAAACAATGGAAATCGTTCAGATGGTTCTTACTGGTAAACTGAACAAGGACATTGTAGGCATTCTTCTTCAGGAAGGTGGTCAGGCTGTTGGACTTTCTGGCGTAGATTCTGGTCTTCTTCGTGCAAAAAAAATTGACAAGGACGGAGCAGACTTAGGATTTGTTGGAGACGTTACAGAAGTACATCCAGAAATCGTAAACACTTTGCTTGAACAGGGCTTTATTCCTGTTATTTCAACTGTTGCCCTTGGCGAAACAGGTGACCAGAGCCGCTATAACATCAATGCAGATACTGCAGCCGCAAAAATTGCAGTTGCACTTAAAGCAGAAAAATTCGTTCAGCTCACAAACGTTGCCGGAGTTCTCAAAGACATCAATGATACATCATCATTGATTACAAGAATTCCAATGCCAACAGTTCCGCAGCTTATGGAAACAGGAATTATTTCAGGCGGTATGATTCCAAAAATCGAATGCTGTCTTATGGCCCTCAAAGGCGGAGTTCCAAGAACTCATATCATCGACGGCCGCGTACCACATTCCCTCCTGATAGAAATGTTCAGCGACCGCGGTATCGGAACAATGATATACTAAAGAAAACTACATCCATGTAGTTTTCTTTAGATTGCAATTTTCCTTTCGGAAAATTGCAGGAGCATTTTTGGCAACATCCTGTTGCCAGTATTATTTGTCTTAAGGCTCAAGCTGAGATTTATCGAAGTCAAAACTACAGCCATGTAGTTTTCTTTAGATTGCAATTTTCCTTTCGGAAAATTGCAGGAGCATTTTTGGCAACATCCTGTTGCCAGTATTATTTGTCTTAAGGCTCAAGCTGAGATT
>JAFOCI010000002.1 GCA_017381365.1 Treponema sp. | reverse complement strand
TGCCTTTCGGGGTGGGAAAGTAGGTAGCTGCCAGACTTTTTTTTGTTTAAAGCAATTCAGAGGAAGGCTTCCGGGAGGGAGGCCTTTTCTGTTTTAAAGGTGCGTATGGGCGGCAGCCGAATGAAGCTTGAGGTTTGGGGCTGGACGGTTACGGGTGGGGGAAACTGCGGCGGGATTGGAGTGGCGGCGGAGCCGTTCCGAGCGGAGCGAGGAATGGAACCACGGAAAGCCCGTTGGCGTGGGGGATTTCCGCTGATGAAAGAGTTATCTTATATACTTCTATTTTGTATGAAAATATTGTAAGATGAAATTATATGGCAGTTATTTCAGCTATTTTTTTATTGATTGGTAGTCTTGGTTTTTTGCTTTATGGTATGAAGCTGATGTCTGCTGGTGTTCAGAAAAGTGCGGGGGAAAAACTTCAGCGTGCACTTAGTATGATGACTGGTAACAAATTTGTTGGCTTACTGACTGGTCTTGCTATTACGATGATTATTCAGTCATCAGGTGCTACAACTGTAATGGTTGTGTCTTTTATTAATGCTGGGCTTTTGACTCTTGCACAGTCTGTTGGTGTAATTTTTGGTGCTAATATTGGTACTACTATTACAGCTTGGATTGTTTCGCTTTTTGGTTTTAATTTTAAGATTTCTGCTTTTGCTATTCCGATTTTTGGTATTGGTTTTTTTATGACTTTATTGAAGGATTCTAAGTCTAAAAATATTGGCGAAGCGATAATGGGATTTGGACTTTTATTCATGGGACTAAGCGGGCTTTCGGATGTTTTTAAGCCAGGTAGTCCAAATTCTCTTTTGACTGAAAACAGCTTGAATTTTATGCATTCTGTTCAAGGATGGGGTGCTGTTTCTATTGTAATAAGCGTTATAATTGGTGTTGTGATTACGGCATTGATGCATTCATCTAGTGCTTTTAGTGCTATTGTAATTACTATGGCTTATAATGGTGTTGTTACCTGGCCAATAGCCTGTGCCATGACTCTTGGTTCAAATATTGGTTCTACTATTGATGCTGTTATGGCTGCATTTGGTTCTTCTGCTGATGCTCGCAGATCTGCTGTAATTCATGTTTTGTTCAATATTATTGGTACTGGTCTTGCGCTAATATTTTTTAGGCCATTTATTAATTTTGTTGTGTGGCTTACTCCTGTTGATAATATTGCTATTCAGATTTCAATGCTTCATACAGTTTTCAAGATTGTTAATACTGTTATTCTTTTACCTCTTGATAAACAACTTATCAGAATTGCTAATTTTGTTATTTCAGATGAAGAAAAGGCTGAAAGAAAAAATTATCACCTTGAATTTCAGGAATCTTCTTTTGCAAAGGAAAGTGCTGCTATGCATATTATCCGTGTAGAAAAAGAAATTGCTGATATGACAGATGTTGCAACTGATATGTTCGACAGGCTTCAGATTGGTTTTAGTAAACGAAAGCCTAGTTTTATTGAAGAACATGTTGAAAAATTGGCTGATGAAGAAAATTATTGTGACCAGATGCATGAGCAGCTGATTAGATATGTTATAAATTGTCAGCATTTGAGTTTAACAGATGTTCAGCGTTCTAATCTTTCTATTATGATTAGTATAGTTGAAGAAATTGAAGCTATGACTGATCAGGTTTATACTTGCGGTCTTTTACTTGCAAAAAGTATTGAAAAGAAGATGAATCTTGTGCAGGATGATATGGAACAGTTGATTCCGTATGTTGAGCTTGCACGGCAATTTTTGCAGTTTATCAGAATAAATATCAATAAGCATTTGAATGAAGATAAACTTGCTATGGCAACTGAGCTTGAGGATTCAATTGATTTATATAGAAAGAATCTTAAAAAGCTCGCAAGAAAGCGTCTTGAAGGTGGCGCTGATGTTAAAGCTGAGCTTCTTTATCTTGATGTGGTTCGTCAGATTGAAAAGATTGGTGATCATGCGTTTACGATTTCTGAATTGCTTGTTCAGACTGTATAATTTTAGAGGGGTTGTTCCAAAAGTAATGAGTGTAGCGCTCACTGAGCTTGTCGAAATGACTGCTACACTAAATGTGGTGGTTTCGATAAACTCAACCACCGTAATGCAAACTTATTGGACAGCCCTTTTTTTATTCTAAAATTAAATCTGTTACCTGGGCTTCGCAGGCTTTTATTAAATCTGCTGGGGAAAGACATAGCTGCTGGCCGCGTACACCTGCACTTATGTTTACAGTTTCTATTTCAAGAATAGATTGATCAATGAAAGTTCGGAATTTTTTTTTCATTCCTAATGGTGAACATCCGCCACGAACATAACCTGTAAGGGCTAGTAGTTCTTCTGGTTTTACGGGATTTATTTCCTTGCAACCAGCGGCATTTCTGGCTTTTTTAAGATTTATTTCATGTAGTGATGATTGCAGGAAGACTACTAGTTCTTTTGTGTCTGTTCGCATAACGATTGTTTTATATACTGTTTTTGGATCAATTCCTAATTTTTCGGCGGTGCGATTTGCAGCTCCTTTTGCTAATGGATGTTCGCCGTCATCATCGTATTCTTTTGCTTCGTATTTTATTTTAAGGGTGTCCAGGATGCGCATTGCGTTAGTTTTTTTCATAAATACTCCAGGAATAAGGGGCTGTCCCAAAAGTAATGAGTGCTACACTAAATGTGGTGATTTCGATAAACTCAACCACCGTAATGCAAACTTATTGGACAGCCTCTTATATATCAATCTTATCTCAAAGCTGCGAACTGCTGGCTTTAAGATTGTGTACTCACTGTTGTTTGAATTTTATCAGAAAGTTTGATTTGTTTAAATGGTGCATATAATGGTTTTTAATGAAACAGGGGCGTTGCGGGGGCGGAGTGCGAATGATTTTTTCTGCCCCCGCTGGGTAGGAGCCCACTAAAAAACCTAATACTTTTTTTTCAAAAGACAAAAATCAGATAGAAAAATTTCCTTTGTCTGATTTTTTTTCCAGATTACAATCTACTTTAGGGGATATCAGCTTTTATTTTTTCTTATTTTCGTTCATAAGAGTCGTAATTCGCTTTAAATTTGTGACAAATATTACACAGGCTCCCTGTATTTTTGTTTCATAAAGTCCATTG